>JAFQVE010000146.1 GCA_017408185.1 Oscillospiraceae bacterium
AACAATCGTGAGTGTGTTGTCTGCATTGAATCTCTGCTCAAATTCGGGAATACGCGCAGTGTCATCGTGAATGAGAATTTTTACGATGTTTGAGAAATTATCGTTTGCGTGATATTGCGAAGCTTCGAGTATCGGAACCTTAAACTCTTCCGGAGCGGTTTCGTTGTATGCCATAAAAAACTTCACGCGCTCGCTTGAGTAAGCGTGGTAAACATATTCCGGAGTATAGAAAAGATAATCAATTCCTTCGCTGTTCGCTGTCTCAATTATATGTTTCGCATCCTCTGCGCGCAAAAATCTGCGGTGAAGGACCTCGCTGGTTGCGATGTTTACTATCTGTCCGCCGTTGCAGGTTATAACCGGATCTGCAACACCGAGCGAATGAACATATTCACGTATCTGTAAATCTGAGCGGCCGGTAGCGATAATGATTTTTATGCCCTTTTTGCTTAAGTTCCGGAGTGTTTTCTTATCCGTTTCCGAAATTATATTTTGTGATGTGAGAAGCGTTCCGTCAAGGTCGAACACGCAACAGCTTATTTTCATCTTGCATACCTCTTATCTTATATATAATCCCCGCCGTCAGGCGGGGATTGAAAAACAACTTATTCCCAGGTTTTCCATACGTCGGGGCAATATCCAACGGTTATTTCTCTGCCGTTTCTTACAATGGGAGTAGAAATAAGCTCCGGATTATCAAAAAGCTTGTCTGCCTTATCCTCGTCGCTTGCCATATATTCAATAAAGCTTGAGTCATATCCTTTTGCCTTTTTGTTTATCATCGCCTCTAAGCCGACCTTTGACATAACAAGGTCAAACTCCTTGGGTGAAAGCCCGAAGCGGGGAAGATCTATTGCCTGGAATTTAATTCTTCGCTCTTTAAAGTACCGTTCTGCTTTTTTTGTATCAAAGCAGGATTTTGCACCGTAAATCTGAATGTTCATTATTAAAGGGATGCCATAACGGACTTGAAATAGTTAAGATCCTGCTGAGCAAACCAGACTCTGTCGCCGCCGCGCGGAGCTTCAATACCTATCGGTCCTGTAAAGCCGACTTCGCGAAGCTTTGCAAGATAGATTCTGTGGTTTATTTCACCGTCACCGAGACCTGTTGCCATACGGAGACCGGAACCCGGAACGGGAGAAGAGTTCTTGAGGTGAGTGTAGAAAAGCTTGTCACCGTAAAGGTCAATTGTCTCTTCAACTGTCGGACGGACAGGGAAGTATGCAGTGTTGCCGTAGTCCATGTTGATACCGATCATCGGGCTGTCGATGAGGTCAACAAGCTTCTTTGAAGCGGCAGGAAGGTCGTGAATGTAGTTCATATGTGTTTCAAAACCGAATTTGACGCCGATTTTCTCAAGCTCGCGGCCAACCTGCTGGAATGCGTCAACGGTAAGGTCCCACTGCTCCTGAGTTGCAGCAGCGCTGCCGTGGAATTCATAAGCTGCGGGCGGTGCAGTTGTGATAGAGGAACGTACGTTTGAACCGAATGTGTTGCAAACCGTCGTTCCGCAAAGCTCGTTTGCAATTTTTACCTTTTCAATTGCATCTGCGATGGACTTTGCACGTTCTTCCTTATCAGCACTTGTGCAGCCGTGAACGCCGATGCCGAAAAGAATTTCGGAAAGACCGTATTTCTTCTTTCCTTCTGCAATCTGGGTTGCATATTCCTTGAAGGAAAGGCTCGCAAGCTCTTTCGGAGGATTGCCGCGGAACTCGATTCCGTCATAACCGATATCAGCTGCCTGCTTGCAGATTTCATCAATGGTCTTTTTTCCGTATGAGTTGTAGGTAAGCTCGCCGTAGTTGATGTGCATAATTGCCTTGTTCATAACAATACGCTCCTTATGTAAGTTGAGTTTTCACGGCAAAAATATTTTGCCGCGTGTGAATGACTTTTACCACCATAATACTACCAAAATATACCCCGAATGTCAAGGGAAAAGGGGTATATGTTAAATAAAAAACATAAATTTTTCCGGCTTTTATAAAAAAGCATATTGATTTTGGATTTTAATTGTTGTATCATTATTTAAGTAATATAATCCAGGAGATGAGCATATGAAAAAAATTGAGCTTTTTGACTGTGAAGCGTCCTTTGGTATCAGTGGTTACAAGCGTGAGACCACGCCGATAACGAAGGAAGAAATGCTTTCAAAATTTGACAGATACGGTATTGATTCTGCGCTGATGCGTTATGAATATGCAAGCACCGGAAATGCACGTATGGGAAACCTTGAGTTGTGCGAGGCTATAAAGAACGATGCGCGCCTGTTTCCCGTGTGGTATGCCATTCCTCATCATACCGGTGAGTTCCCGGCACCTGAGGAGCTTGCACGGCTCATGACAGAAAACGGTGTAAAGATGATAAGCTTGCCCGGCGGTAACTGGACGGTTGCGGAATGGTCGTGCGGTGAGCTGTTTAATATGCTTTCTGAACATAAAATCCCGCTTCTTCTGCCGCTTTCACGCGTCGGGGATTTTAACGCGGTACATAATATCTTAAAAGCGCATAAGGAGCTTCGCGTAATCCTTACGGGTGTCGGCTACACCGTAATGCGTGATGTTTATCCGCTTCTTTCTATGTTCCCGAATTTGTATATCTCAACATCGCTTTACCGCGGATTTGAGGGAATTGAGGATACGGTAGAGCGCTTTGGTGCGAAGCGGCTTGTATTCGGAAGCGGAATGCCGAATATTTCCGGGGCATCGTCTGTTGCGCTTCTTACATATGCGAGAATAAGCGATGAGGATAAAGTTCTTATCGGCTCCGGTAATATAAAAAGACTGTTAAGTGAGGTGACGCTCTGATGATGAAGGTTTGGGAAAATGTAAAATACGGACTTCCGATTGAAGGAGTGCGCATTATAGATACACACGGCCACTGCGGTCCGTACAGCGATTTTTATATCCCGCGTGAAGCGTCGCCCGATGCAATTGTTGAGCTTCTTGATAATCTTGGTGTTGAGTGTACCTTCCTTTCGGCTAATGTTGCGTTCAAGTCTGACTTTGTACGTGGCAATGCTTACCTCGCAGAGGGGATAGAAAAGCATCCGGGCAGGATTTACGGATACATCTGCTTAAATCCTGTGTATGGTGACGAGATGATACCGGAGCTTGAAAAGTATAAAAACAACCCCGGATTCAAGGGGATTAAATTTCACATAAGCATCAATAAAACGCCATTTTCTTCGTATAAATATGAACCGGCGTATAAATACGCCGCAGAGAATAATCTTCCGATTTTGCATCACACCTATGGTGCAGATGCATTGCTTTCTCTTGCCGCTGCTGCAAAGCAGTATCCGGACACGACCTTTATTGCGGCTCACAGCGAGGTTGGAATTGACAGCGTTGAGCGCATCGGTGATGCGGTAAACTCTCTTGATAATCTGTACATAGATACGGCGCTTGCCGGTGCGTCAGAAGGAAGCATTGAGCTTCTTTGCAAATATGTGGATACAAAGAAAATCCTGTTTGGCACGGACGGGGGCTTCTATTCACCGAATTTCACACTCGGCAGAATTGCCATGGCGGATATTGATGATGAGAAAAAGCTCGATATCCTCGGAAGAAACGCCGAAAAGCTGTTCGGTATATAATAAAAGACAGTCAACCACCACCCTCGGCGGGGTGGTGGTTAAACTATGCCTATACTGCAACTACCCGCCCCGAAAGGGGCGGGCAGTAAATTAAATTTCTTCGACTTTGATTGTGTTTGTGTTGCCGGATTTTCCGTTGATGATGCCGCCGGTAAGAACGACGAGATCGCCTTTCTTAAGCGGTAGGTTGTCTTTCGCCGCGCGCGTCGCGTGGTAGAACAAAACGTCTGATGAGTTAAACTGCTCGCTCAGCACGGGAAGAACGCCCCAGGAAAGAGCAAGCTTGTACCAGACAGCCTTGTTTGTTGCCATACCTATGATGTCGGTAGGGGCGCGAAAGCGCGATACCATGCGAACGGTCATACCGGACATTGAGCTTACAACAATGGCTTTCGCATCAATGTCAATAGCCATGCCGCAGGTGGCGTGGGAAATAGCATCAACCTTGTTCTTTATCTTGAAGGAGCTTGTGCGGAAGCGCTTTTCATAGTTGATGTTCTTTTCCGTCTCCTCAACAATCTCTTCCATTGCGGTTATGGTCTCAACCGGGTATTTGCCCGCCGCAGTCTCGCCGGAGAGCATAACGGCGCTTGTTCCGTCATAAACTGCGTTTGCAACATCGGAAATCTCGGCGCGGGTCGGGCGGGGGTTATGAATCATAGATTCAAGCATTTCCGTTGCTGTAATAACGCGCTTGCCGAGCAAGCGGCATTTTGTGATGAGATATTTCTGTATTGCAGGAAGCTCCGCAAACGGAACCTCAACGCCGAGGTCGCCGCGGGCAACCATAATGCCTTCACAAACCTCGCAGATTTCTTCAATATTGTCAACGCCGGAGCGGTTTTCGATTTTTGCGATAACCTCAATGCTTTCTCCGCCGTTTTCGGCAAGAAAGCCTTTCAGGTCAAGCACATCCTGCTTTGAGGAAACAAAGGATGCCGCAACGAAATCAACGCCGTTCTCAATGCCGAAGAGGAGGTCCTCTTTATCCTGCTCGCTTAAGTATTCCTTTTTGAGAACCTTGTTCGGAAAGCTCATGCTCTTGCGGTTTGAAAGCTCGCCGCCTGCGATAACCTCGCAAATAACATCATGGCCGCTTATCTCCGTGACACGGAAAATGACAAGCCCGTTGTTTACGAGCACGCGGTCGCCGACTGCTAAATCGCTTGCAAGACCGCTGTAGTTTACGGAAACGCGCGTGTTATCGCCCTCCACGTCTTCCGTGGTGAAGGTGAATTTATCACCGGCAGCTACCGTGACTTTACCGTCTTTAAAGGTTTTTATTCTGTATTCAGGTCCTTTTGTGTCAAGCATAATGGCAATCGGCAGATTAAGCTTTTCACGGACCCGCTTTATCATATCAAGCTTTTCTTTGTGCTCGGCGTGAGTGCCGTGAGAAAAGTTAAGTCGCGCAACGTTAAGTCCTGCGCGGCACATGGCTTCAAATGTGGTATCGGCTGCGCTTGCCGGACCGATGGTACAAACAATTTTTGTCTTTCTCATATATCAAACTTCCTTTCCCGGAAAATCAAAATTTCCACAAATATATCATATCACAAAATATGCGGAAGATAAAGCAAAATTAAATTTTTCACAAAGAAAAGCCGCGCAAGGCTCGCTGCTCGCGGCTTTTGCACGGCTTTAAATCTGATTATAGTATTTTGTAATATTGATTATGAACTCCGTCGTTCTGGAAAAACTTAAATCCGTAATCTTCGTATGTCTTTTTTACTTTTTCTTCGTTATTGCACTCAACCAAAACACATCTGCAGGGGATTAAATCGCCGGAAGCGTAAATGACTTCGAAAGCATAGTCTAAAATTTCTTTGCTTGTGATCTCTGAACGAATATATGTATTGTCTTCGTTCTTCAGAATGTATTTTCCTAATTGTCCGATTAGAACAAAATGAAGCGATTTCGCAGTTTTGAATCCATCAATTTCTTTGATTTTTGTTTTGCTCATATCGTCATTTACACATAATGTTTTATGAGATAAGGTAAAATAAGCTTCAATTTTCAGAGTTCCCTTTAAAAATAACTCTTCATTTAATATAAGATAGACACTACACAGCTTGCGCTCTATAAATTCTTTGGCTCTTGTATGTAAAAACGTTTCAATGTCCGAATCCTGAGAACACTCAAAATCGGACAAAGCCAATAACAAGCGTTTTCGACTTTCTTCGTTATTGGCTTTTTCCAATAAATCGCTCAGCGAAATGAGAACTGTTTTAATAGTTCATTTCCTCTTTCGATACTTGAGGGTTTCTCTGTTTTTACAGTTCTGGCAGGCTTATTACTTACTTCCTTTATCAGTTGAGAATAAGCTTTCGCATCTTTTACGGTAAATTCTTTTGTTATTGATGATGTGGCCATAAAAACACCTCCCGGATTATTATCGAATATAAGGCCAACGTTTATACATACACCCTGACATTTATAATTCTATCATATTACGAAATATTTTACAAGGTTTTTCTTTGTATTGTACGTTATTATATGCACATATTATTGATTGGCATATAATAGCGGGGATTTTATTACGTGTTATTCCATAAACAGTCCCGGCGTCGAGAGATAGCGTGAGCCGGAGTCCGGCGCGATGGCAACGATAAGCTTGCCGGCGTTTTCGGGACGGCGCGCGAAGCTTTCGGCGGCGAAAATCGCGGCACCGGAGGTTATTCCGCAGAATATACCGTCAGTGCGGCAGATGTCGCGCGCGCAAGCGTAAGCATCGTCGGCGGAAACGGTTATAACTTCATCGTAAGCCCCGGTGTCAAGAGCTTTCGGAACAAACCCTGCACCGATGCCCTGAAGCTTGTGCGCGCCCGGCGCTCCGCCGGAGAGAACAGGGGAGGCATCCGGCTCAACGGCGATGATTCTGATATTCGGATTCAGCTTTTTGAGCGCTCTGCCGATTCCGGAAACCGTTCCGCCCGAGCCGACTCCGCAGACCACGGCATCCACGCGCCCGTCTGTATCCTCCCATATCTCACGCGCCGTCGTTTCCTCGTGAATTGCGGGATTTGACGGGTTTTCAAATTGATTCGGGATAAAGCTTCCGGGGATTTCCGCTGAAAGCTCGTGGGCACGGCGTATTGCGCCGTCCATGCCTTCGCTTCCCGGCGTGAGAACAAGCTCTGCTCCGTAAGCGGAGAGAAGAGTTCTCCGTTCTGCGCTCATTGTATCCGGCATCGTGAGGACTACCCGGTATCCGCGGGCGGCACCGATTGCGGCAAGCCCGATGCCGGTGTTGCCGCTTGTCGGCTCAATGATAACCGAGCCGGACTTAAGCAACCCGCGCTTCTCCGCATCGAGGATCATCCCGAGTGCCGCGCGGTCTTTAACGCTGCCGGTAGGGTTGAGATATTCAAGCTTTGCCGCAACGGTTGCGGGGATTTTTCTTTCGGATATATAATTACGAAGCTCCAACATCGGTGTGTTTCCGATAAGACTTTCAATGGATTTGTGAATGTTCACAAGCTTTTCCTCCTAAATATTGCCGAGAAGCTTTGCTTTGACGAGTGCAAAGCCTTCGCGGACAGCGTAGTTTATGCGAAGCACGGGAAGAGATGATTTCGCGGAGAGCATTACCGCAGAAAGTCCTTGCTTTTTTGCAAGAAGCCGTGTGCGGAAAATATGATAATCGCTTGATACTATCGCCGTGCTTCCGCCGCCCCGTGAGTCGATTATCTCGCGTGAGTAAATCAGGTTTTCGTTTGTGTCGGTCGCTTTTTCTTCTTTTATAATGCGGTCTTTCGGAATTCCGCGGGAAATAAGATACCGCTCCATAGCAAGAGCCTCGGTAATCGTTTCTCCACTGCCCTGAGAACCGCTTACTATTGCGATGCTCGCGGGATACTCATTCATATATTCAATTGTGCGGTTAAGCCTGTCAACGAGAGTGAGCGACGGAGTTTCTTTGTCAAGTCCCGCACCGAGAACAATTACATAATCACACGCTGACGGTGCATCACCGCTTGCCTCCCGGACAACGATACCTGTCATCACCGCGGCAAAACCGATTCCCAGCGCGGCAAGAGCGACAAT
>JAFQVE010000147.1 GCA_017408185.1 Oscillospiraceae bacterium
GCGGGTTACGCGGGAAACAAGCACGCACTGGCCTGCTTCAAGGTCGCGCGGACCAAGCTCTATTCTTACCGGCACACCCTTCATCTCATATTCTGCAAACTTCCAGCCGGCAGAATTGTCGCTTGTATCGCACTTCGCGCGTATTCCCGCATCCGAGAGCGTTGCAAGAAGCTTATCTGCCGCCTCAAGCACGCCGCCCTTGTGCGCTGCAATAGGAATGATAACTGCCTGAATTGGCGCAACCTTCGGCGGAAGCACAAGACCGTTGTTGTCACCGTGTGTCATGATAATGCCGCCGATAAGACGCGTTGAAACACCCCATGATGTGCCGTGGGGATTTGTCTTTTTATTGTTTTTGTCTGCAAACTCTATCTCAAACTGCTTTGCAAATCCGTCACCGAAATAATGTGACGTTCCCGCCTGGAGCGCCTTGCGGTCATGCATCATACATTCAATTGTATATGTTGAAACAGCGCCCTTGAACTTTTCCTTCTCGGTCTTCTGGCCGCGGGTAACCGGCATTGCAAGAACGTTCTCACAGAAATCGGCATATACACCGAGCATAGTCTGTGTAAATTCCTCTGCTTCCTCCGCTGTTGCATGAATGGTATGCCCCTCCTGCCAGAGGAACTCGCGGTGGCGAAGGAACGGACGCGATGTCTTTTCCCAGCGAAGAACACTACACCACTGGTTATACTTCATCGGAAGATCGCGGTGAGACTGGAGAACATTTGCAAAATGCTCACAGAAAAGAGTTTCGGATGTCGGGCGGATTGCATATCTTTCTTCAAGCTTATCCGCGCCGCCGGTTGTAACCCATGCACACTCCGGTGCAAAGCCCTCAACGTGGTCCTTCTCCTTCTGAAGAAGGGATTCCGGAATAAGCAGGGGCATATAAACGTTTTCCACGCCTTGCTTTTTGAATTCCTTATCCATAATCGCCTGGATGTTTTCCCAGATAGCATAGCCGTAAGGACGATAAATAAACACGCCCTTTATTGACGAATAATCAATAAGCTCTGCCTTTCTGCACACATCGGTAAACCATTGCGCAAAGTCTACCTCCATATCGGTTATCTGTTCAACTTTCTTATCGTTTGCCATTTTTATCTTCCTCTCTTATTCCGAAATAAAGCTCTTCATAATGTTATATGCAAAGGGAACAAAATTCCCCGTTTTTTCTGCGTCTGCCTCAGTATACGGAAGCCCACTCTTTTCCGTTATCCCCGCGCCGTACATTACATACGGAACAGGCGCGATAACATGTGTTCTCTCCTCAATCGGTGTCGGGTGGTCAGGAAGGAGAAGTATGCGATAGTCTTCTCCCGATTTGTCAAGATACGCCTTAACCGGAGAAAGGATTTCGGCATCAATTTTCTCAATTGATTTTACCTTAAGCTCCGTATCACCGTCGTGGCCGCACTCATCCGGTGCCTCAACGTGGCAGAAAACAAAATCGTGACCGTCGGAAAATGCCTTTATGCAAGCATCCGCCTTTCCGGCGTAGTTTGTGTAATAATCACCGGTTGCATCCGGCACCTCATAGGTATCAAGCCCGATACCGAGCGCAAGACCGGTTATAAGCGGAACTGCCGTGATTACAGCGCCGGAGATTTTGTGCTCATCCGCAAAGGATGTAAGCTGCGGGCGCGTGCCCTCGCCCCATAGCCACAGGCAGTTTGCCGGACGCAGCCCTCGCTCCATTCTCGCAATGTTTACCGGATGCGCCATTAAAAGCTCGTAGCTTTCACGCATCATTGCAAGAACCTCTTCGCCGTATGGTCCGCCGGGAAGATAATCCGTGATCTTCTGCCCCAAGATATCGTGCGGCGGCATCATCGTGTAGTTATAGTCTATCCCGCTCCATATCATAATGTGGCGGTAGCTCACGCCGCGGTAAAATTTGCGTTTTTCGGTGCCAAACCGTTCGCGCAATGCATCAAGAAGCTCATATGCCTCTTCGTTCGTTATCTTATCCGAGCTGTGGTCAAGCATCGTTTTGTTCTCAAAATCACCGTCGGTTGAAATGCTGACAAGATTTAAGCGAAAAACCGTGTCGTCATCGGAGAGCGGAATGTTAAGACCAAGTGCCTCAATCGGGCTTCTGCCGGTATAATACTTTTTCGGATCATATCCGAAAACACAGAGGTTGGCTATATCGCTGCCTGTCGGCATACCCTCAAAAAGAGTGTTTGCAAGACCGAGATGACCGTTTTCTGATATAAAATCCATCGTCGGCTTTACTGCCGCGCCAAGCGGAGTTTTGCCGGAAAGCTCTGCAATCGGGCGGTCTGCCATACCGTCGCCGAGCATAACAAAATATTTCATATATAAATACCTCCTTATAGGCTGCAATTTACTGTTTTACATTACCGAAATACCGGAAGCAGAGAATTATTGCTTCCTGCGTGGTAAGCGTATCAAGCGGGGCAAAGCCATTTGTTTTCCCCTTCATTATACCGTTGTGCGCCACAAATGACACACCGGGAATCGCCCACGTCGAAATCTTCTTGCTGTCAGAAAAGCGCGGGGTGGGTGCCGAAACATCCTGCCCGAGCGTTTCGGCGAGCCCTCGCATAATCTTTGCCGCCTGCTCACGCGTCAGATTATCTTTCGGTGCAAACGTCGTCTCACTCGTGCCGTTTATAATTCCAAGCCGGCAAAGTGCGGCAACGTCCTTATTCGTTGTGTCTTTAAAGCTCACCGGAACACTGCTTTTTCCAAGCTCTGATATAAGCTTATCTATGTCTTTTCCCTTTGCCTGCTCAATAACAGCACGCACAAGAGAACAGAACTGCAAGCGGTTTATAGGAGTCCGCATATCCGAATTGAGCGGCTCATCAATAATACCGTAATCGTAAGCCCCGCGGATTTCCGTTGCCGCCCAGTCGTCATACGGCGTTTCCCTGTAAGTATTCGAGCACATGGTTTTTGCGGATGTAAGTGCCGGATAGTCAAACATATATCCTATGGGGTTATAGTCTGCATTCGTAAGGTCAATAAACACCGCAACACCGTCAATGATTGCAATATTCCACGCGTGCCGCTCTCCGTTTATATCCGCAATCGGAATATCGAGATAGGAAAGCATTATCTGTGCGAGATTTGAGTATGCCGCACATACGCCCGTACCCTGACGGAAGCCCTCAACGCCGCTCTGGTCGTGGTTACTAAACTCATATGTTATGCGGTCTACTATCCACTGGCACACAAGCTTTGCCTGAACGTACTTATCGGTTTCATTGCCGACGATTTCCATTGTTTTTTTATAAATATCGTCATACATCGGCATATTATAGCACTTTATTCCGGCGCGGTTTATCGCGTTAAAAGCATCAATATCCGCACGCACCGTACTGCCAAGCTCAATAGAGTTATTCGTATATATCATAAACGCCGTGCGCGCCTGAGGAAGGGAAAAGAGCTTTACCTTTTCGCCGTACTGCAGGTTTTTGTCGATGTTCCAGAGCGTCTTGTTGTCCTTGAGAACAAACAATCCCTCCGGCGAAGCAAGAGCTTCTTTACATCCCGGCACATTAACCGACTTAAGCCCACCTCGCGCCGTACCGTACATAACGGTTCCGTCTTTTTTTACAATGGTAAGGTATGCCGCAGTTGAGGTATTGAGAGAAACATCGCGCACATCTTCCGCAAGAAGCCGGCGCGTGACCTTGTCGTTTTCGTCAACGGCATATTCACAGACCGTGCCGTCCTTATGCTTTATGATAACAAAATAGTAGAAAGCCTGTCCGGCAGGTGCCTCTTCACTGCTGTCCTGAGAAAAGCCCTGTCCTTCAAGCTCGTTGTATTCAACAAAAATCTCCTCTGCGTTTTCTGCAATGTCAAGCCTTCCTGCACCACCGATAGGGGCGAGATATGCACGGCCGTCTGAGGTTATATAGCCAAGTGCGCCGACATCTGCCGCAGCGTCCACGGCATTCTGAAGAAGCTTTTTCGGAGTGCTTGCAATGTCTCTGCCAAAGCCCCACACGCTGCCATCGCGCTTTTTAACAATGGTTATATCGTCATTAAGCTTAACCTTTTCTACGTTTTCCATAACCTTTATCGGTGCATTGTATGAATAGCGTATATCGCCTATACCAAGCTGACCTTCGTAATTTCCACCGAACATCCACAATGAGCCGTCGGGACGTATCATTGCAGAATGGTCGGATGAGCTGCATACGGAAAGATATTCTTCTCTTGCCCGGAAGTTGTATTCCCGGTCAAGGCAGATAAGCGTTTTAGTCTCTTTCGGCGGCATCGCCGATACGGGGCAGGAAAAGGAACAGCTTGTCAGAAGTATTAAAAGCACTGCTGCAATCCGTTTCATTTTTCATTCTCCCTTCGATAAGCCGAGGAGAGACGAACCCCTCGGTTTAAGCATAATAACCCAATATAATTATTATTAAGTATAACATAATTCTTTTTCGCTTACAAGCATAAAATCGACGTTTTTGCTTGATTTACAGCAGAAAATAATGTATTATATATACAACTGTTTTAATATGAGGTGTCGATTATGCTTATTATTATGTCGGGAAGCGCCGGAGTCGGCAAAAACACAATTATAAATGAGCTTCTCTCTGAATTTAACAATCTCACGCTTATGACTACTGTTTCCACACGCGCAATGCGTCCGGGCGAGGAGCAGGGAAGACCTTACTTCTTTGTAACGCGCGAGGAGTTTGACGCAATGGTCGAGCGCGGCGAGATGCTTGAAACCTGCCCGATACACGGGAATATGTATGGCTCCAGCCGCAAAATTCTTGAGGAAAAGACAGCCGAGGGCAAGGTTCTTATAAAAGACATTGACGTTGAGGGAACGCTCAACCTCAAAAAGATACTGCCCGATGTTGTGGCAATTTACTTAAAACCGAAAAATAAAGAAGTCCTCCGTGAGCGCCTTATCGGCCGCGGAGAAAAGGATATTGACCTCCGTCTTAAGAGATATGAATACGAAGAAGAAATGTCGCGACATTACGACTATGTCCTCGTAAACGACAAAATGGAAGATACACTTACCGTTCTTCGCAAAATCCTCCGCGAAGAAACCGAAAAGCGCGGACTGTCGCTCAGCGTTTAATTTTGCAACGCCATTCCGACGTAAAAAAATAAATATAGGAGACAGATAATCATATCGGTTATCTGTCTCCTGTTTTTCTGGGATTTTTTATTTCTGAATGTTTAAGCATTACATCAATCACATCATATATCTTTTCTCGGTCTTTAGTCGATATACAATTTAGTTTATCAGAGAGAAGGCTGTCTTTTACGCGATATCCGTTATACAATATGTCCTCGAGAAGCATATCTGCGGAAACAGCGAGAGATGTGGCGATGGTGAGAAATGTTTCAAGAGAGGGAGTTTTTTCTCCGCGCTCAAGCATTCCGATATAATTTGTACTCAACCCACTCATTTCCGCTAACTGCTCTTGGCGTAATCCATGAAGTTGCCTGTATTTTTTTATGGCTTTTCCTATTGGTTTGAGATTCATAAAAAATATCCTCTCTGTCAGTAAACAAATCTTACTATTAGTATAGATGTTATCTCGTCGAATATGAACAAACAAATAGTTGTTATCAACTACTAATAGTATTGATTTTATGATTTGTTTACTGTATAATAAAGCAGAGGTGGTAGATATGCGAGTTTGTACATTTTTCGGACATAGGGAAACGCCGGAAGAAATAAAGGAGAAATTATCCTCTGCGATTGAAGATTTAATAGTAAACCACGGTGTAGATACATTTTATATGGGATGTGAGGGTAAATTTGATGCATATGCCCGCGCGGCAGTGAAAGAATTGTTGAAGAAATATCCACATATAAAATATAACGCAGTTCTTGCGTATGTGCCGTCTGAAAAAAGGTATAGTGAATATATGGATTATTCTGATACAATAGTTTTTGACGGGATAGAAAAAAGCCATCCGAGATACGCGATAGCATCGCGCAACGAATGGATGGTTAAGAAGTCAGAATATGCAATTACATATATTAAATATCCTGTCGGCGGAGCATATAAATACGCCGAAGAGATGAAAAGAAAAGGCAAAACCGTAATAAACCTCGCGGATGTGTAATATTTTGCGGTGCCAAGTTTCTGCCGGTTTTCTGCCATGATTTTGCCATATCTTCGTGAAAACGACCGTACATTTCGATAACATACGGTCGTATTTGCTCTTTATATTACGTTTTGTAATCGGATTTTAGAGCTCTCTTGCGCGGGCTTCGCAGTATACACAGCGGTGTGCGCCTGAATGAGAGACCTTGAACATATGCTCAATTTCCTGCTCGCATGATGTGATGCAACGCGGGTTAAAGCAACGGTGAACACCCTTTATATATTCAGAATCATCAAGCGCGGGGTTTCCATCCTGTCTGGCTTCTTCAAGAAGCTTCAAGATGAGTGCCATACGGATATACTTTCCGTTTGCAACCTGGCGGAAATAGCACGCGCGCGGATCCTTATCCACCGCAACGCTTATCTCGTTCACGCGCGGCAGAGGATGAAGAATGCACATATCTTCCTTCGCATTTTCAAGCTTTTCCGGGGTGAGGACATAGCTGTCCTTTAAGCGCTCATATTCCTCGTCCGTTTCAAAACGCTCCTTCTGTATTCTCGTCATATAAAGCAC
>JAFQVE010000148.1 GCA_017408185.1 Oscillospiraceae bacterium
AGTCGTTTGTATATTGGGGAAGAGACGGAAATTATTCACCCGACGATGTGACAAAAGTACCAAGCCATTGTGCGGTTGATGCACTTATACTTGATTTCAATGATGACGGCTGGCCGGAGCTTATTGTGGCAAACAATTCAGAAAATGCTCTGCATCTGGATGTGGGACATCATGTTCATTATTTTGGGCCAAACGGTTTCCAACCCGAAAAGAGTCATAACATTATAACAGATATAGGATGGGGCGTTTGTGGCGGAGACTTTGACCACGACGGTTATCTGGAAATCGCAACACCGAGTGACCGCTGGAAGAATATGCGTATTTATTCGGCGAAAGATAATTTTTCTACATACAAGACCGTGGAGCTTCCTGAAGGCTGCTCGGTAAGATGGCCCGGGGCTGTTGACCTCAATAAGGATGGATGGCTTGACCTGATTCTTCCCTGCGGAACTTATAATACAATTATTCTCTGGGGAGGACCCGAGGGCTATTCAATGGAACGCTCAACGGAGCTTGCTACATATTTTCCAATTGGTGTGAGTGCGGCAGACCTTACAAAGAACGGTTATCCCGATCTCATTGTAGGCGGTCACACCGACACAGGAAGAATAAAGTCCGATGAGCCGCATCACAGCTTCGTATATATCTACTGGAACGGCCCCGAAGGTATCAGTGAGAGTCGCAAGTGCGTTCTTAGAGGAGATGCGGCAGATCATTTTGCTGTTGCGGATTTTAACGGCGATGGCTGGCTTGACATTTTCGCAGGCAGCTATCACGGCGGAAAAGACAGAGACGTAAACTCTTTCCTTTACTGGAACAGGGAAGGAAAGTTCAGAGAGCTTGACCGTGACCTTCTGTATACACATTCAGCTTCAGGCTGTATAGCGGCAGATCTCAATGAAGACGGCTATATTGACCTTGTTGTTGCAAATCATAAGGTTGACGGCGATCATAAGGGGTATTCAAGTATCTGGTGGAATGGTGAAAAGGGCTTCAATCCTGAACGCTGTACCCACCTTCCAACAAACGGCCCTCACGGAATGATTACTACCGAAATCGGCAACATTATGGACAGAAGCGACAGTGAGTATTATTATTCCGAGGTATATGAGCTTCCGGAAGACAGTGTTGCAAAACAGGTTTCCTGGATAGCCGAAAACGGAAAGAAAACGTATGTTAAAATGCAGCTCCGCTGCGGTGAAACTCTCGAAGCTGTTCAAGCGGCAAGCTGGTCACAGCCGGTTGACTGCGGAACGGATATAGAAAAGTTTAAGCTTCGCGGATATATACAGTACAGACTTGAGCTTTTTGCGAAAAACGGATGCGGAACTCCACGTATAAGCGAAGTAACAATTGATTTTGAATAAAAAAGAAAGGTGAATAAAATGAAACTCAAAAGCGGATTTTACACAGCACTCGGTACTCCGATTGATGAAAAAGGAGACCTTGTTTGCGAGTCACTCAAAAAACATATCAATCAGCAGATTGATGCAGGTGCATCTGGACTTCTTCTTATGGGAAGTATGGGAATTGAGGCATACTTAAAAGCAAGTACATATAAAGCTGCGGTTGAGACTGCGGCAAAGGAAGCAGGTGGTCGCCTTCCGCTCTTTGTCGGAGCAATGGATACATCAATTGCAAGGGTTGCCGAAAAGCTTGAAATGATAGGAGATGCCAATATCACCGGTATTGTCCTCACAGTGCCGTTCTACGGAACTGTTAATGATGAGCAGGCAATAAATTGGTTTTTGACCCTTGCAGATATGGCGCAGAAACCGATATATATCTATGACCTTGCAGTTGTAACTAAATACAAGATAAATATGAATGTTATAAACAATGTCATAAAGCACGAAAACATAAAGGGTATCAAAACAGCCGATTGGGAGCTTATTCACGCAATCGGAAGAAAGTATCCCGAGAAAGAGTTTGAGTGTCTTTACAGTGGTCTTGACAGCTTTGATTATGCGAATATGATGGGGATAGAGAAAAATCTTGACGGAATGTTTGCCTGCACACCGAAAAACGGCAGAAAGATGTATGATGCAATCAACAGCGGCGACTGGAAGACGGCAAGAAAGCATCTTGATAACATCCTTTTGCTTCGCGATACAATGATTGCAAACCGCCTTATGCCCTGCTTCACGCAT
>JAFQVE010000015.1 GCA_017408185.1 Oscillospiraceae bacterium
AAAGCAAACGGCGATGCCGCATCACCTGTATTTGCAAGTATAGACACAGATCCGTGGTATATCGACGGTCAGCGGCTTATTAACGATTACCGTTTAACCTCGGAAGCACCGGATACCGGAGCTTATCCGAATGCAAAGCCGAATGCGCTTTATTGGAGAGTTAAGAACTACGGCTATCTTAATCCGGTTACAAGCGGTGGCGTGCCGACCGGCAATGCAAATGCGTCATTGGCGCTTCGGGTGAAGATTTCCGGCAAAGGCACTTTCACACCGTCCATAACCTACGAGGCGGGACCGACGAGCACAAATTACGCTTTCTTCCTTGCACCTGCCTCTGCATATACAGCGTCCGGTGATGGATACAGATTTGATTTTAGAACGGCTACTACAGAAGCGTCGAAGCTGAATGGTGACCAGTATATTACCAACCAAAAGCCGCTTTCGCTGTGTTTTAAGGACGGCTCGCAAGATCCGAAGTTGATTGAGCTTGGCGAGCAAAACCTCTACGCGCCGCAGGAAAGCAGAAAAACAGTCAATTTCCTTCCCGTGCAGATAGAAGAACCCGGTGATTATTATCTGTATATGGTTGCAAAGGGCAGAAAGGATGATTTGCCTGCCAAAGATGGAACATATGATGTAAACCTCTATTCACTGGATCTTTATCCTTACGGCACGGTAGAGGGCGCACCCGTAATATCAGGCGCAGAGCTTTCTCTTGCTGATACAAGCATTGGCGTGGGAAGAACCACATCGACCTCGGTTAAATTTTTCGCCGGCGACGGAACCGCGGTCAGCAAAGCGTATAAATACCTGCTTGAAAGCTTGGATACGAGCGTTGCAACGGTTGATGAGGAGACTGGAGTTGTAACGGCTGTGTCCGAAGGAAAAGCAACAATAAAGGCAACGCTTGCAATTGATCCGAATGTTTCCTCCTCGGCAGAGCTTACCGTTACGGAAAAGCCGTATCTCACGGAAATCATTCCTTCAAGAAGGTCTGTCAATCTTTACAAAGTGGGTGGTACAAGCACGGAAACTATCACCCTGCAGGCGAAAATGAGCGACGGCATTATTGAATCCGTTGAGCCTTACGACCTCACCTTTGAAAGCTTGGATGAGGACATCGTAACGGTGACGAGCGAGAATGGCGTTGCCACGTTAACTGCCGTTGCACCGGGAAGCGCGGATATCACCATTTCAACAACGAACGAAAAGGACGATCCCGTATCTGTATCGGTTTCTGTATTCGTCAAAGAGACATATGACGGCGTGCATTTTAACTTCAGCGCCGCAGGCTACGGTGAGGAAGAGGACATTTCTGCAGAAGAAGTTAAAGCAAACGGAGACAGTGCTTCACCCGCATTTGCAAGTATAGACACAGATCTATGGTATATCGACGGTCAGCGGCTTATTAACGATTATCGTTTAACCTCGGAAGCACCGGATACCGGAGCTTACCCGCAATCAAAGCCGAATGCGCTTTATTGGAGAGTTAAGGGGTATACCTATCTTAACCCGGTTACCAGTGGCGGTGTGCCGACCGGCAATGCGTCTGCGGCATTGGCGCTTCGGGTGAAGATTAACAGTGCAGGAACCTTCATTCCGTCCATAACTTATGAGATGGGACCGACAAGCACCAATTACGCTTTCTTCCTTGCACCTGCCTCTGCGTATACATCGACTAACGATGGATACAAATTTGATTATAGAGCAGCTACTACAGACGAGGCGAAGCTGAATGGTGACATTAATATTACCAACCACAATCCGCTTGCGAAGTGCTTTAAGGACGGCTCACAAGATCCAAGGCTGATTTTGCTCGGAGAGCAAAACCTCTACGCGCCGGAGAAAAGCAAAAAGACTGCCGCATTTGCTCCCATAGAAATAGCTGAGCCGGGTGACTATTACCTCTACATGGTTGCAAGGGGCAGAGTTGATTCTTTGCCTATAGGAGACACCATTTCATTTTATGATGTAAACCTTTACTCCGTTGATCTTTATGATTTTACCTATGTTGACCTTGTCTCAACCGGTGCGTATCCGGAGACAGATGAAATATATGTAGGTGAAAAGATAAAGCTTATTCATCAGCCGGTATTGAATGACGGCAGAATTTTCGCACATCCGGCAGTTATAACGAAATACACCTCAATGGATGAGAGCATTGTAACGATAGAGGGAGATACCCTTGTTGCAAAAGCGGCGGGAGATGTTCGCATTAAGGTGGAGTCGAGCTTGCCGGGACAAGAAGACAATGTTGTGGTAGGATACCTCGATGTGAAAATTAGGCCCGAGGTTATGAGAAAGCTTGAGCTGTCAGCAGGCGGAGCAAAGCAAATACGCCTCACCGATAAGGAAAACGACACCGTTCCTATGTTCATCACGGCAATAAGCAGTACCGGAGAGGAAATTGAGCTTTCGGATGATGAGATAAAGATAGAAGCGCTCGCGCCCGAATTTGCAAAGATAGTAAACGGCAGGGATATTTTACCTGTTTCCGAAGGAAAGGCAAAATTTGTAGTAACCGCAACGCACGGCGGGGCAACCGTGAGCCGGGAGATTGAGCTTCCCGTTATCCGCGGCAAGAGCGAAGCAAGCTACATGACGGCAGCAAAGGCTGCCGCCGCCCGGGAAAACGCACAAAAATATGATTGGGCAAAGTCTACCGCAGAGTCGGCTGCAAAAGCTGCTGACAAATATGTTGATAAAATTGACCAGCTCTGGGATTTGGTCATCTCAGAGGGGCTCCCGAGAAGCAGTCATGTCGGTGTGACATCTGACCCTGATGCAATCAAATGCCGCTATTGTAACACAAACCTTCAGGAAGAGTACGGTCTCTATCCGTGGCTTCACAATCCGCTTAACCGTCCCTGGCAGATTCAGTGCCCTGAATGTAAGCGCCTCTTCCCGTCAAACGATTTTGGCTCCTTCTATAAGCTTGGGCTTAATGAGTACGGCGAGTTTGACCGAATGCGTGCTCTCAATGCTCACCGTGAATTGTATGGTGATAAGAGCGTTACCGAGCCGGGAGTTGAGCACAGCGCGCAGTGGAAGGCATACTACGGCTACGGTAACCCCAAGGGCTTCCTCTATAACAAGCTTTATCAGGAAATCGGGGATAAGGATGAGAACGGAAACTATAAGGTTAAAACGATAAACACAGGCAAGGGACTGCGCGAGGGCGAAACCATAGACACCTGGGGCGTTGACGACGGCGACGGATATGTACCTGCGCATTCGGACGGCACACCCTACACATACGAAAACGGTGTTCAGGAAAGACATCCGTATATTGCTCAGTATATTTTCCGGGGTCTCTGGCACGGTAGTGGTGTAGTCGCTGTGGCGATATCTAACTGTGCGAATGCATATTTCTACACAGGCGATGTGAAATACGGCAGGGTTGCGGCAATTCTTATTGACAGACTTGCAGACTTCTATCCGCAGTATGATACTCGTCTGCATGCGGGAAAGGTAACTGTTACCACCGGCGGTGGATATGACGGAAAGCTTGTCGGAAAAATCTGGGACACCAGCGTTGCAAGTAGTTTTATCGTATCGTATGATAAGGTCTTTGATATGTATGAGGATGAATACGTTCTAAACTATATCGCGCAAAAGTCGAAGCAGTATAAGATGCGCTATGCAAAGGAAACGCCTTCGCAAATCCGAACGAACATAGAGGACGGGCTTTTAAGAGCAAGCTTTGAGGGTATCAAGGCGGGGCTTATCAAGGGAAATAAAGGTATGCACGAGAGAACAAATGCCACTGCGGCAGTCGTTCTTGATTCCCAGCCTGAAACCGATGAGTGGCTTGACTATCTCAATTCAACAGGCGGCTTCCAGGCACACCTGGTAGATACAATTGATAACGACGGTCAGGCGCAGGAGGCATCTTCCTACAACGTTTTACAGCTTGACGCTTTAAGGACCATAAATGAGATATTTGAAAGCAATGATAAGTATTTCTACCGCAACTTTGCAAATCATCCGAAGTATATAAAGATGCATTATGCAAACATTCCGATTATGTCTACCTACTACACACCGCAGATGGGTGACTCGGGAAGCACTGCAGACAAAGAACACTGGGTGAAGACAGCAGAAGCACTGAGCGGCTGGAAGCTTACGGGGGATCCGATATTCGCACAGGTTCTCTATCTGCTAAACGGCAATAAAGCGGAAGGTCTTAACTACGGAATAACAGAAGCTGATCCTGAAAGACTTGAAAAAGAGGTTCAGGAAGTTATAGATGAGCACGGAACCCTGAACCTTGCCTCGGAAATGATGCCCCACTTCGGCTTTGCAATGCTCCGATACGGTGTGGACAACACCGGCGGTGTCGGCGCAACAGCACAGGATACGCGCCGTGATGTGTGGATGAACTACAGCTCAAATAGCTGGAGCCGAGGCTCCCACGGACATATCGATTCTCTCAACCTCGGCATGACGGCGTATGGCTTGAATCTCCTGCCGGACCTCGGATATCCGGCCAATACAAACACTTCTGAGGCAAAGCAATGGACCTCCGCCACGATTTCTCACAACACGGTAGTTGTAAACGGCGAATCTCAGGCTTATGCGTCTGAGCCGCGCGGTGAAGCGTATCACTTTGATGATGACGGAACGGTTTCACTTATGGATGTTGAGGCGTCATATGTATACAGTGCAACGGATTCTTACAGAAGAAGCGTTGTAAACGTAAAGGTTGACGATGAAAACGCCTATGTGGTAGACTTCTTCCGCGTTCTCGGCGGAAACGAGCATCTCTACAGCTTCCACGTTCAGGGCGATGAGATAAACGAAACCGCAGGTCTTGACTTCACGGTTGTTGAAGATGAGAACGGAAACTATATCTCAGGCTCTCAGCTTGATGAGAACGGCAACTATAAGGGGACCTATGTAGGGTGTGATGCCAAGTACGTAAAGAACACCGTAACAGGTGCTGTACGGGTCTCTGTAGAAGGCGAAGTGCTTGGTGAAAATGAAGTGCTTTTAGATGTTGAACACGGACCTGACCCATATTCACCGTCAACCACATTCTACACCACGGTATTCCCGCGCGGTTATACCTGGTTTGACCGCATAGACCGTGACACAACGCCTGAGGATAAGTTTGAGGTTGATTTCGCAATTAAAGACTTCAAAAAGGCACTCAAAGTCAAAAAGGACATTTCTCTGCGTTTCACAATGCTGAATGCAAGTAACGTCGCAAAAGGAGCGAACATAAGCGCAACGCTTGCAAACGGTTATCCGCCACCTAAGGAACAGAACAAAGAGATACCTGCGCTTAAGTATCTGCTTGTCAAAAGCGAGGGAAATAATCTTGACACTGTCTTTACAAGCGTAATCGAGCCGTATTGTGATAAGCGTTATCTTGAAAGCTCGGATGAGCTTCCGATGCAGGTTGTCGGAGAGATCCCGGAAAAAGCCGGAGATGCTCACCGTGCGGTAAAGGTAAAGCACGTAGACGGCAGGGTAGACTATATTCTCTGGTCAACAAACAACAAGGTGACATACGAGATAACTCTTGAAGATGGAACGCCGCTTTCGTTCCGCGGCTTTGTGGGCGTATATACAGTACAGAACGGACGCTGCACATATCAGTTCCTTAATGACGGCGATATCCTCGGCGAGACGCAAAATGTCCAAGGCGCAATCGAAGGAACGGTCAAATCATTTACCAAGGTAACCGATCCCGAGGGAATTGAGCTTCCGTTTGAAAATGAGATTGTTATAACGCTTAACAGTCCTCGCGAGTATACGGAAAAAGAGCTTCAGGCACTTAAGAACAAGTATATATATGTCGACAACGGACTTACAACGCGCAGCGGTACCTATAAGATAGAAGGCGTTACGCAGTCGGGCGATGACCTTATCGTCGATGTGGGCATCGTAACGCTTGTAAGAAAGTATGTTGACGCAAGCGACTTCACAAAGGGATTTGTATATACGATAGAAGAAGGACAGTCGGCCCGCATACCGCTCACCGTATCACAGAACAGCGATCCGATATTCGCGCCTGTGAATAAAGAACTCACAACCTCGGCGGGCAGCTCGATAACGGTGCAGGTAAGTGCGCATAGTCCGATAGAGGATGCCCCGCCGACAATCTCGTATGAAGGAACGCTCCTTCCGAGAGGAGCAAGCCTGGATTCTGAGACGGGTGTCATTACGTGGAGACCGGATGGCTCTCAGGTAGGAGATAACCACTTCGCTATAACCGCACACGACAGCGACGGTCGAGAGAGCACAATTCACTTCACGGTAACGGTCTACGGTTCAACTACCGGCAAACCGTCGGATAAGACGGAAGAAAGCATCGGAAATGAAGGAACCGCCGGCGGCGGAGGCGGTGGAGGTGGCGGCGGTGCCGCACCGACCGACAAGCCGGATGAAGAAATCAAGACCGATGAAACCAATGACGATGAAAGCCTTCTCCCCGAGGAGAAGGTGCCGAGCGGAGACGAGGCGGATGAGGTGGAAAATGGCGACAACGATAACATCCGTTTCACCGATCTTGGCAACCACGAATGGGCATCGGATGCGATAAACACGCTTGCGGAAGATGGAATAATCAAGGGCACATCCGCAAGTACATATTCACCGGCAAACAACATAACCCGTGCAGACT
>JAFQVE010000149.1 GCA_017408185.1 Oscillospiraceae bacterium
ATCGATAATTCTGAAACTGCAGTCCAGCTCCGTCCCAATTAACATTAACCCCCAAAGTGGTACTTTTAGCAGTGTCTATTGTATAACCAACCGTATTTCCTTCATACGAAGTGTTACCAGTTCCCCTATTAGTCAATGTTGTTGCAGCAAAATCAGCAACTATCGGTGCAACAGTCTCACCGTCACCTTCGGTTGCAAAAGCAACTGTCGGCAGAAGCGTTGCCATCATGCAGAGTACAAGAAAAATGCTTATAATTTTTTTCATTGTGTATCTCTCCTTGTTTTCTTATAATTTTCGCAGCTCTTATCGAGCTACCTTTTTATATTCCGCGTCGTATACTGCCAGAAGCTCGTCTATCGGAAGCTTTTCAAGCTCTGCCTGGAATGCATCCCATTCGGACATCGGCTTTATACCGACTAAGAATTTACTTAAGTTTTCTTCAACAAATGGCTTAATTGATGTATTAAGATCGGAAATCCGGGCAGCTGCTTCATCACTTAGCACCATCCAGTAAGTAGGATTCAAATAGTCAGTCTGACTGCTGAGAATCATATCTGTTGTTGCCGCCTGTTCCTCTGATACAAGTGCATCAGATGCTGCGGTGTCAAGGCGGAGATATGTGCCTATCGTCTGGAAGCCGTAAAGAGATTTTGCCGTTGCACCGTCTTCCGGAAGAATGAACTTTTTCTTCCCGTCAACCTCTTCATAGGTAACGCCTTCTTTACCCCAGCTTACAGCGAGGCTTCCTTCGTCGGAATAGAACCAGTCGATATACCGAAGCGCATTAATCTGCGATGCTTTATTGCCCGTATTGCAGACCGCCATACCTTGATTATCAGAATTTTCTTTTGCGAGAAGAGCAGCGCCCGTTGCCGTATTTGCCTTCGGCGGCTTCATAGCAGTAAAATTAAAGCCCGGATTGTGAACACGAGCCATGCCGTTGAAGAAGTCTATACGCGTCTGATAGTCGCACGTGATAAATGCGCGGTCTGTCGTAATAAGCTCCTGCCACGAGTTTGTTGCCATCGTGAGATAATCCTTTGCAACAAGGCCGTTATCGTAGCACTTTTTGAGATATGTGACTATTTCAAGCATTACATCCTCGCGTGCACCATACTCCCACTTTCCTGCGTTAAAGTCATAATACGGAGTATAGCAGAAATACGGTTTCCACTGTGAACCTATGGTATTGATACGCGAGAACACCGAGCGTAAGCCGAGTGGATAGCTTTCGGGATAGAGAGCTTTAAGCTGCATGCATACGTCAAAAAGCTCATCCATTGTTTCCGGAACCTTCAAGCCGTGCTTATCGAAGATATCCTTGCGATACAGCCACGACATAACGTTCATCTGACGCTCGTTACCAAATGCCGGTGCAGTATACACCTTCCCATCGGATGCGCGGCGAATATCATATGTATTAGCCTTTTCTTCATCTGAGACCGAGCCCCAGAACTTTTCATAGTTCGGCATGTATTCGAGGTTATCGTCAAGCGCAAGGAATGCGCCCTGCTCAAAATACTTGCTTGCATAGGAAACGTTCTGGAAGCCGATAACATCGGGGAGATTTTCCGGATCTGCCATAATGAGCGTAAACTTTGTTGAAAAGTCTGTTTCCGGATAGGCATTAACGTTAAGTGTGCCGCCCACCCCTTCGCGGATTGCCTTCCAGACCTCCCAATTTTCGTTGTACGGCCACGAAGCGTGGCTTGCGATTACAACATCCAGAACCGCATCGGCAGGAAGTGCTTTGCCGGGTTCAGGTTCGCCCGCAACTTCTTCTGCTGCTTTTTCACCGCCGCAAGCGGCAAATGTCAGCAACATAAGAGCTGCAAGCAAAAGTGCCAAGAGTCTTTTTTTCATTTTCTATTTTCCTCCTTAGGTTTGTTTTTTATATTAACACATAAGTGTGCTAACCGATTTATTGCTTAAAAATCCTCCGGGTCGGGGATTTCCATAAGTGTACCGCCACTTTGCGAAGAAAGGTCTGCTATTATTCCGGGAAGCGCCATACGTATACCGAGATCAACATCAATCGGAGGCACCGTATCATTTACGATGCAATCTATAAACGCCATCAGCATCTTTTTATCCGCACCTTCGTGACCGTCACGAGGGTGACTTATTTCCCCGGGATATTTAACAGTTACCGGAACATCAATTTTATTGTCAATAGACCCCGGAATATCTGAAAATCTTGCAAAATAATGTGCCTCCGAAAGTGGTTTGGTTTTATCGGTTTCAACAGTCCCGCGTGTTCCTATGATTTCATAGTTATGATCAAGTCCGACATATGCACCAAAGCAAATCAATACCCGTATAACCGCTCCCTTTGCGGTTTTGAAAAGCGCC
>JAFQVE010000150.1 GCA_017408185.1 Oscillospiraceae bacterium
CGCGGCAATGAATGATAGTCCGGTGGACTATCAGAACCGCGACGTGACCGAGCCACAGCGAGACAAGGTGGCGCCGAAGGCGACGGATGAGGTGTCAGCTCCCGACTTAGACACTGTCTCCGACTATGCCCGTGAAGCAGTCTCTGCACTTGTCAACGCAGGTCTGGTAAACGGAAAGAACGGAAAAATCGCCCCGACCGACTACACAACACGTGCAGAAGTTGCAGTGCTGATTAAGCGAATTTTAGACTACACAAAGTAAACAAAAGCAAAAACACAGGATGAGAGAAGAACAATCTCCCATCCTGTGTTTCTGTTTGCGCAAATATATCACACACTAAATGTGTAAAAAGCGCACCAACCTACGGCTGGTACGCTTTCGTTTTGGTGGAGGCGGGGGGAGTCGAACCCCCGTCCGAAAATGAATTCACATAGACTTCTCCGGGCGCAGCCTGTCATTTAAATTCCCTCATCCGAGCGCCGGCAGGCAAGCTTTCGGATTCAGTAGCTTCATTTTACATGCCGCACTCAAAGCTTTGCGCGGTCACGTTCACCACTGTGTGACACCTTACTCCCGGGCCGTGGTCCTCCCGGGGAAGATGGCTGCTGATTAATTAAGCAGCAATAAGTTTATTGTTGTTATTTAATTTATAAAAATTAAATCTGCAGATTTTAAAGCGGCTCTGCGCCTCTGCCCGCTATCCGTGCTTCAACATCCCCGTCGAAACCTTTACGCCCCCCTATTTATCAATAAACTTCGCAATCCATCTGTTGCAGAGCTCTATCCACGATGATACATGCGGATTGAATCTGTCGGTAGCACTGGAAATTGTTTCGCGAGTGCCGAGCGAGAGCCCGTGTGGCCCATCAGGATAGATATGCAATTCAAACGGAATATTTGCCTTTTTCATAGCGTTTGCAAACAAAAATGAATTTTCAACCGGAACACTTTGGTCGGTCAATGTATGCCATATGAATGCCGGAGGGGTATGCTCCCCTACTGAATTTTCAAGAGAAAGCTTATAAAGAAGCTCCTCGCTCTTATGCTCGCCTATAAGATTGTTGAACGAACCGCGATGTGCAAACTCACCGCTTGTGATTACAGGATATGCGAGAATCATACCGTCGGGTCTGTTTTCCCCGAGCTCAATGTCAAGAGATTCTGTTACAATACTCTCGTTCCAAAGCGTTCCGAGCATTGCTGCCATATGTCCGCCTGCAGAAAAGCCACAGACAGCGATTGAATCAGACTTCACGTGATATTTTTCGCAATTTCTTCTGATATATGCAAGAGCCGCGCTTGATTCGAGAAGCTGAGTCGGGTATCTTGCATCATTTAAATCAGCTGTTGAATAACGAAGGACAAATGCGTTGTAACCGAGTGCGACAAATGCAAGTGCTATAGGTTCGTTTTCACGGTCACTGACCATACCGTATCCGCCGCCGGGGCAGATGAGAACTGATGCGCGTTTGCGATCGGGTTCGATAGCTCTGGAAGTCGAGCGAACATAGGTTGTCAGCGTGGCATCTGTTTTGATGCCGTCAAAAACATCCTTCAAAAATATTGTCTCACAAATCATCGCCGCTACCCCCTTTAACGTCTTTGCTCTTTGAGAGCTCTGTCCATTTCGCGTTTTGCATCACGAGTTGCCGCTGCCTCACGCTTATCATGAATCTTCTTACCCTTTGCAAGCGCTACCTGTATCTTGACAAACGAGCCCTTGAAATAGACAGATAGCGGAACTATTGTGTAGCCATCCTGCGCCTGCGCGGCAGCAAGCCTTCTTATTTCCGCCTTATGCATAAGAAGTTTGCGCTTGCGCATTGGATCCCTATTGAAAATATTGCCCTTTTCATATGGGCTGATATGCATTCCGTGAACTATAAGTTCCCCATCTTTTACCGAACAGAATGAATCTTTGAGATTACATGCACCCTGCCGCAATGATTTTACCTCTGTTCCGCACAAAGCAATGCCAGCTTCAAACGAATCAACGATGATATAGTCATGACGCGCTTTTCGGTTTTCTGCCACGCGACGTATCTTCTTCTCCTCCGTGCGAAACACCTCTTTTCATTTTTGTATATTTTATTATGCCACAGTATTTTGTCGAAGTCAAGAGAACAGACATTTCAAAATAATTACAATTTACACTTGTAAAATCAAAACAGATGATGTATAATATAAAAGTTCAATGCCGGCGTGATGGAATGGCAGACGTGACGGACTCAAAATCCGTTGGTGGCAACACCGTGTGGGTTCAAGTCCCACCGCCGGCACCAAAAAACAGCACCGACATAGTCGGTGCTGTTTTAGCAAAATACTCCTTTCTGTATGATGAAAGACAATTAAAGGGTGAAAATCAGATATGAAAAATCAAAATGTAAGATTTATGGTATTGACAGCAGCTTTCCTCGCATTGCTCATTATTTTCCAGGGGATGTCGGCAAGCTTGGGGCAAATGGTTACAGGAAGCCTTGTAAACTTCGTGCTTGTTGCGGCAACGCTTCTTGTCGGTTGGAAGAGTGGGCTTGTTATTGCGCTTCTTTCCCCGTTTTTTGCAAAGCTTTTCGGTATCGGACCGATTTACCCAATTCTTCCTGTTGTTGCGCTCGGAAATGCGACACTTGTTGGCGTATATGCATTTATTATGAGCCGCACATTAAAGGAGATTTTCTGTTGGATTGTGTCGATTATCGTCGCCGCAGGACTTAAATATGCGGTACTCACGGTTGGTGTCGTCAAGCTCGTGCTTCCATTGGTTTCCGTTCCGGCACCTCAGGCGACAAAACTTGCCGCAATGTTCGGAACGACACAGCTTTTCACGGCACTTTGCGGCGGCGTTATTGCACTTATCGCCGTACCTCTTATTCAAAAGGCAGTTAAGAAATAATAAAAAAGGAGCGATATTATGAATAACAATTTTGACTTTTCTGTTGCAGACAAAATTCTCGACGCACATGGTTACAAGCAGCAAGCAGTCATTGCTATTTTGCAGGAAATCCAGGAACATTACCGTTATCTTCCTCAAGAAGTATTTCCTTATCTTTCCGAAAAGCTTGATATGAGCGAAGCAAGAATCTATAGTGTTGCAACGTTCTATGAAAACTTCTCACTCGAGCCAAAGGGCAAATATGTTATAAAAATATGTGACGGCACAGCTTGTCACGTCCGCCACTCGCTTCCGATTCTTGAGCGTTTTCGCGAGGAGCTTGGGCTCAGTGCGGACAAGCACACAACCGACGACCTTGGCTTTACCGTAGAAACCGTTTCGTGTCTCGGCGCGTGTGGTCTTGCACCCGTCATTATGGTAAACGACGATGTCTATTCCGCAATGACACCCGATAAGGCATCCAGCCTCATCCAAAAGCTTAAGGAGGAACTTGCAAATGCTTAAATCAAGAAGCGAACTTTCCGCACTCCGTGAAGAGTATGCAAAGGCATATGCCGCTCAGTCGAGAAGACTCATTGTCTGTGCCGGTACAGGTTGCGTTGCAGGCGGCTCCATGAAGATATATGACAGATTGAAGGAGCTTCTCAGCGAGCGCGGTCTCTCAGTTGCAGTTGATCTCGAGGTCGACCCCCACGGTGATATAATCGACCTTAAGAAAAGCGGTTGTCACGGTTACTGTGAGATCGGTCCTCTTCTCCGCATAGATCCCGAGGGTTGGTTATATACGAAGGTTCAGCTCTCCGATTGTGAGGAAATCGTCGAAAAGACCATCATCGGCGGCGAGCACATCGACCGTCTTGCATGCAAATGCGGTTGCAATACATATAAGAAAAATAGCGATATCCCGTTTTACAAAAACCAAACACATATCGTTCTTGACCAGTGTGGCACAATCAATGCCGATTCCATTCGCGAATATATCGCCGTCGGCGGATATTCCGCTTTGGAAAAAGCGCTTTTTGAGATGTCTCCCGAAGCCATAACGGATGAGATTAAAAAATCAAATCTCCGTGGCCGCGGAGGCGGCGGCTTCCCTGCCGGTCGCAAATGGGAGCAGGTTCGCCGCCAGAATACCCCACAGAAATACGTGGTTTGTAATGGTGACGAAGGTGACCCCGGCGCATTTATGGACGGAAGCATTATGGGCGGAGACCCGCATAGAATGATCGAAGGCATGATTATCGCAGGCATCGCAACCGGTGCAAGCGAGGGTTATATCTATGTCCGCGCCGAGTATCCCCTCGCAGTTGAGCGCCTCCACACTGCTATCGCACAGGCAGAGGAGCTTGGTATTCTCGGAGATAACATTCTCGGGTCGGAATTCTCATTCAAATTACATATAAGCCGCGGTGCAGGCGCATTTGTCTGCGGTGAAGGCAGTGCACTCACCGCATCAATCGAGGGCAAGCGTGGGTTCCCGCGAGTCAAGCCTCCGCGCACAACAGAGCACGGACTCTTTGACAAACCCACAGTTCTCAACAATGTTGAAACATTTGCCAATGTTCCGCTTATCATTTTAAACGGTGCCGATTGGTATCTCGGTATCGGAACGGAAAAGAGCCCGGGAACAAAGGCATTTGCACTTACGGGTAATATTATGAACACGGGTCTTATTGAAGTTCCGATGGGAACGACACTCCGCGAAATCATCTTCGATATCGGCGGTGGTATGCGCGACGGTGCCGAGTTCAAGGCAGTTCAGATCGGTGGTCCGAGCGGCGCATGCTTAACACGTGAGCATCTCGATCTCCCTCTCGACTTTGACACACTCAAAGGCGTCGGTGCAATGATCGGTTCGGGCGGACTCGTTGTTATGGATGATAAAACCTGTATGGTTGAGGTCGCACGCTTCTTTATGAACTTCACCCAGAATGAATCCTGCGGAAAGTGTGTTCCCTGCCGCGAAGGCACGAAGCGTATGCTTGAAATTCTCGAGCGCATTGTTGCAGGTGAAGGACGTGACGGAGATATCGAGCTTCTTGAAGAGCTTGCAGATACCATTGTCAATACAGCTCTCTGCGGTCTCGGCAAATCCGCACCTAACCCGATTATCAGTACGATCAAGAACTTCCGTGAGGAATACGAAGCTCATATATATGAAAAGCGTTGCCCCGCAGGAGCTTGTCAGAAACTCAAGAAAATATACATCGACCCCGAGCTCTGCAAGGGCTGCTCCAAGTGTGCACGTCAGTGCCCGGTTGATGCAATTTCCGGTAAGATCAAAGAGCCGTTTACAATCGATCTTTCAAAGTGTATCCGTTGCGGCAGCTGCCTTGGTGCTTGCCCGTTTAAGGCTATAAAGGAGGCTTAAGAATATGTCGAATAAAGAATATATCACAGTTGACGGCATTCCGGTGCCTATAGAGGGTGAGAAAAACCTTCTTGAAGTTATCAGAAAAGCAGGCATAAAGCTTCCTACCTTCTGCTATCATTCCGACCTTTCCGTCTACGGTGCCTGCCGTATGTGTATGGTCGAAAACGAATGGGGCGGTCTTGATGCGGCTTGCTCAACACCTCCGCGCGCAGGTATGAAAATCAGAACAAACACCGAAAGGCTCCGCCGCTATCGTCGCAACATCCTCGAGCTTATCATTGCAAACCATTGCAACGATTGTACAACCTGTAAAAATAACCTCCGTTGCAAGCTTCAGGACCTTGCAATGAGATATAACATCGACGGTGTCCGCTTCCCGAACACCTCACACAACGCAAGACCGAAGGACGAATCCTCCGATTC
>JAFQVE010000151.1 GCA_017408185.1 Oscillospiraceae bacterium
CAACAATCAACGAAATGGGCGCGGATAAGCTTCTTGCAGCGTATGAAAGTGCATATAACAGAGTAAAATGAAAAATTGCTCTGCTTAAGCTACGGTTTAAAAATGCAAATTTTGGCAGAGAAAATAAAAAATCCCGAAGACAGCCCTTAAAAGGCTTGTCTTGCGGGATTTTTTCGTCTATATGCATTTTCAAAATGTCAAAAAAGTGTTAAAGCATGTCACAAAAGTGCAAAGACATTTTGTTACATAAGTGTTAAACTAAGGTCGGAGTAAATTAGAAGACGATGTCCTTACTGCTTCGTTCGGTTGCCTTGCGGTATTCGCTGGGAGAAACGCCCACGGCATTTGAGAATACGCGGCTGAAGTAATGCTCGGTGCTGAAGCCGCAGTATGCTGCGATTTCGTTTACCGGCATATTAGTCGTTGCAAGAAGTGTTTTTGCTTTGTTAAGGCGAAGCTCATTGATGTATTTGTTTGGCGTTGTTCCGAATTTTTCTTTAAATACGCGGTAAAAATGCCGCCTTTCAAAATTAGACACTGCAACAAGATCTTCTACAGAAATTTCTTTTGAAAAGTTGTTGTAAATGAAGTTTGCAACGCGGTCAATTTCAGTATCGCTCATCGCACTTACAGGCTGGTCGCCCTCGGTGGCGGCAGAGAAGAGAATCGGCGCGGCGTCAAGCGCGGAAGACAAAAATAGCTCAAGATATGCATTTGCGCGAAGATGTGAAAATTGCGTCCCTATTGAAAATTCATATGCCGATTTGCTCAGGAGCTGCTTGCAGGAAACTATATCACGAGGATAAATTTCAGAAGGAAGCTCTTTCAGAATTTCATCCAGAACGGGATTAAGGGTTTTGAAATAGAAGATTACATATTGCGTGCTTTTGGTATTTGCGCAGGTGTGGAGAACACCGGGCGGTGTTATATAAACATGCTCAGGCTTAAAGGGATAAGCCTCGTCGCCGACAATCAGCTTTCCGATTGAGTTCTGCGTGAAAATAAGCTGATAAAAATCATTATGAGTATGCGGAGACGGTGTCATAATGCTGTTTATGGGAGATTGCCACTTTCCGACCTTGAGTATTTCAACAGACATTAAATTTCCCTCCTTGTGTTTATCTTATGCTACGGCTTGATTTTAGCATACGTTGAAGAATAAATCAATATCAATTTTTGAATATTGGTTTTTATATATAAGCAAAAATTATGAAATTCGGAAGGAGAAAACAAAATGAAGAAAAGATTTACAAAAGCGTTGTCATTGCTTATTGCAGTGATGCTCGTAATCGGCATTATGCCGACTGCATTCGCCGGAGATACAGACCTTGAGCCGTCGGGTGTGAAGATTGTGTATGATTTATATGAAAATACAGACGTTACAGGTCAGACAACGATAACCGGAGTTAAGTTTCCTGCAACAAAAGGATTTTGGGCGTTTGAAAAACAAAGTGCATCTTTCAATATAAATCGCAACAATAACAATGGATTGGAAGTTGTAACAACGGTAGGTGCATGGTGGTCAATAAGAGTATATGTTCCGAAAATGGGCTCTTATAAGTTGAGCCTTAACCATTCTTTGCGTTCAAACGCAGGAATAAGTGAAATCTATTTCGGAAAAGCTTCTAAAACTGCGGATGTTATAGTAGGAGAAACGGCTCTTCCAAAACAAATTGATTTCGGTACTACATCGAGCACACCAGAGTATGGAAAGGTTTCTGAAGCTGGAAATGTAAATGTTGCAGAACCAGGAGAATACATTATTGTATTTAAATCAGTAGCGAAGGGAGCTGGAAACGGAACACGTCAGTATTTTAGGCAAGTCATTCTTGACGGTTGCGAATCCGGAACTGAAGTTGCAGGCGTTATCGGCTCGGTAAAGTTTGGCGGAAATGATTCAATGAAAGCCGGAGATAACGCGGAGCTTTCTGTGACGGCATATGATGGAATTGTAGCAACTGCGCTTACAACGGATTCTGTAATATACGAAAGTTCTGATGATGCAATTCTCTCCATTGACGGAGCAACAGCGACAGCACATAAAGCGGGAACGGTTACTGTCACTGCAAATGCAGAAGGTTGGGGAAATCCGGTAGAAACAACTGTTACGGTAAATCCTGCGGTGCCGTATTCGGATGCTACTGTTAAATACAGTGTTGAGCTTGATTCTTACGATGCGGGAAATACTATGACTGCAGTGAAATTTGCTGAAACAAGCGGCTTTTGGGCATTTGAAGATATGTATGGCGAACCGCCTATAACCAGAAATACCAACTACGGAATTCAAGTGATTCCTAATGCAGGGAACTGGTGGGCAATGAGAATCTATGTACCTAAAGCAGGTTCTTACGATTTAAAATTCAATCATGGTGTGAATACATCTGCAGGTGTTGCATTTGTGTATTTTGGATCTGCTGCAAGCGGAACTTCGGCTGTAAATATTGCAAATGGAGAAAAAGTAGGCGGAATTAATTTCCATGCTGATTCATCTTCGCCTACCCTTAGAGAAACGCTTGTAGGCACAGTTGAAGTCGATGAGCCCGGTGAATATATTTTAGTATTGAAAAGGCCACCGAACGCTGATGCTTCTGCTTTTGCCGGATATGAAATAACAACCGGAAGACAGTATTTCAAAGAAGTCATCCTTGACGGTTGCACGGGCGATGAAAAAACATACGTTCCGATGCTCAACGTTTCCGCAACACCGGACACTATTACAGTCGGAGATACAGCAACAGTAACAGCAACCGCAACGCTTATGAGCGATGGTGTTAAAGCTGCAAATGCTGAGATATCCTACGCAACAAATGATATCGTATCAATCGAAGGAACAACCGTAACCGGCGTTTCCGACGGTATTGCAACTGTAACGGCAACAGCAACGGTTGGTGATGTGTCCTCCTCCCGCTCTGTCAACATCACGGTAAATAACAAGGCAATCAGTGATGGCTTTAACGCAGAAGATGATGTTGAAACTTACGCTCCGTCCGTTATTGCCTATACCTACAAGGATGGGCAGAGTGCGGTTCTTGAAAATACGGAAACCGATACGTATATAACCGATAACGGAGATGGAACTTATCTCCTTTTCGCGCCTGCCGATGAGGGTGCTTACAAATTCCTTTACTGGGTAAAGGGGCTTGAAACAAAGAAAAGAGTTATTTCCACCTCACGCAGCTTTACCTATAGCGCAACAAAGGATAACAGCCACCTCATCGCAGTTTATGAAAACACTGCGGATCAAGCGAAAGCAAAGGCAGAGTTCTATAACGCAAATATGCAGCTTATAGACAGCAATAATCCAGGTGTTGTCCCTGCGCTTCCCGTGCTTGCGGGATATGGCGAAGCAATCGCATGGGTTGTAGAAGACGGCACGGAATATACAACAGTAGGAGCGAGCGCAGTACTCAAAGCAAACGGAACAACAATGTTCATTGCAAAATATAAGGATGAAGCAGAGCTTGACCCGATAAGCATTACTGCAACAGGTGCAACGGTAAGTAACCCGTCTCCCGCTTACGGAGATGTGGTAACCGTTACCGCAAATGCAGATTCGGAAGGCAGCGTGTTCCAATACTTCACAAAAAACGGTGAGGTTGTATGTCTTGACAGAAGCTACACCTTCAATGCATATAAAACTTGTGAAATCGTTGCGGTTTACGGTGCAAAGAAACCGACGTTTATCGGAAGCACAAGAAAGATTTTCCTCGATACATTCAATATAGCAGATGAAAACGGACTTATGGCAGAGTTTATCGGTTTTGAAAACGATACGGTTGTTGAAAAGGGTATTATGCTCGGAACGCGCAAAATGCCGATGGTAACGGATAATTCCCAGTTTACAATTATTGCCGACGAAGAAGGCACATACAAAGGTTATGCAATTCTCCGCGATGGTGAAAGCTATATAATCATCACCGACGGCGAATACACAAAATAATAGGAAATATTTACATATAGCGGAGAGCACATCCTCTCCGCTATAATAAGAATGAGGAAAGGAGCTAAGCTTATGAAACGAATATTATCTTTAATTATCGCATTTGCATTAATAACAGGGATGTTGCCTGCGGTATCGGCAAATACAACGCTTGAACCATCGGATGTCAGGATTGTGTATGATATCGGCGCATTTGGGAAAAATGTAGAAAATCAGGACTTTATTACGACAAACGGTTTCTGGGATTATGAAACGCGTGAGGCAGGAAGCTTTGCGTTTAATGACAACAGCAAGAGCAAGCTTCAAATAAACATAGGTACAAATGCGTGGTGGGCAATAAGAGTGTATGTGCCAAAAGCAGGTTCATATACGCTGAAAATGAACAAATCCACGAATCCCTATGGCGGAAAGACAAAGGTGTATTTTGGTAAAGCAACGGAGGGAACATCGGCAATTCTTGGAAAAACAGAAGTCGGTGTTGCGGATTTCACAAACAGTGAAGCAACCGGTAATACAACAAGCACTTTGGCTGTAGAGGACATCGGAACGGTTGATGTTCACGAAGCGGGCGAGTATATTATGATTTTCTATTCTTATGAAAAAGGAAGTATGAATAATGCCCGCCAGTATTTCAACGAAATTATTCTTGACGGCGGACCAGGCTTTGCGCCGATGTCGGCAACTTTAAAAACTCCGTCGGTAAGAATAGAAGAGGGTAAGAGTGCGCAAATTGAAATAGATAAGGTGTATATGAGTAGCGGGGAAGCATATACAGGAGCTCCTGAATTGGGAACTCCGGTAAGCTCTGATCCTTCTATTGTTTCGGTATCTTCCGACTGGAAGATAAAGGGCGAAAAAACGGGCGAAAATGTGTCGGTGCGCTTTCCGGTTACCGTTGAGGGCGTAACTGTATACGCTGAGGCGAAGGTCACGGTTACCGAGTCCACTTCGCTCCCTCTTTCGGATATCAGCATAAGCTATGATTTGCGCGGAACGCTTCCTTCGGGCGCAGACGTGTTCGGTATGAAGTATAAGGACACAAAAGGCTTCTGGGAATATGGCAAATCAAATTATTATGTGGGAGAGGGAGACAGCGTTTCACGTCTGCGTACAAACTCAAAGCTCGGCATTGAAGGTCAGCCGAATGCCATAGGCTCGTGGTTTGCAATAAAGCTTTATGTTCCGTCCGGCGGAAGCTACGCTCTTTCGCTTAAGCATTCCGCGGCAACAAACGGCGGTTCGGCGAATGTATATTTTGTTTCTGCCGAAGCAGAAGAAAATCAGCTTATGACGGAAGAAACAAAGGTTGGAAGTGTAAGCTTTTACGCCTCCGCTTCAAAATACGGAACAGAAGTGACCCCTATGTCGGATGTTTCTGTAAAAACACCGGGAGAATATTACATAATAATTGAAGCAACGGCAAAAGGAGACGGCGCGGGAACGGGAACCGGTCTGCGTATGTATCCTACGGTAGTTGAGCTTAAAGGCGGAACCGGCAGTGCGCTGATGCATACCGGAATGAGTGCAGAACGCGAGAAGATATATATAAACAGTTCTGCGGCAGTAACCATTGACGATATCTATAAAAACGACGGAAGTAAGGTTTCTCTTGCCGGGGCAGATGTGGTTTATACCTCGGGCAATACAGCTGTGGCAACGGTGGATTCGAAGACCGGGATTGTAACCGGTGTTTCCGAGGGTGATGCAGAAATAACGGCTGATATAAAGCTTAAAGACGGCACGGAGATAAGTGTAAAGATATCCGTATCGGTAGTTGTTCCGCCGGATATTGAATCGGTAACCGCTTCTGTTGCAAGTGCGGAAATAGAAGAATTTTCAACCTCACAGATTTTTGTTTCGGGAAAAAATGTTGATGGGTCCGATGTTCAGACGGAAATGACCGAAATTTTGTATGAAAGTGATAATACTGCAACTGCAGCTGTCGATGAAAACGGTGTAATTCTTGCAAAATCACAGGGGACGGCAAACATCACGGTAAGCGTAACGCAAAATAATATCACAAAAGCCGATACGTTTACGATAACGGTTGTTCCGTCAAAGGATGAAGAAAATCCAATGCCGCTTTCAAATGAGACAGAATATTACGATTTTCTCGGAAGCTTTGAGTCGAACACCTGTATAACAACTCTTACTAAAGAGCAGACAGGGAACTGGGGGTTTGAAGGCTTTGACGGCGGAATGGTCAACAACACATCAACTTCCCGAGTGCGTATATACGGGAAGCTCGGTATTCAGGCACAGCCAAACAGTATAGGTTCAATTTGGGCACTGCGGCTCAGTGTTCCGAAAACGGGGAGATATGCAACAACGCTTGATTACAGTGCAAGTGCCAACGGCGGTATTGCGGAGCTGTTCATTGTCCCGGCAACTGAGGAAAAGGCAAACTGGACAAAGGCTTCTTACAGCATAGGTAAGGTCGACTTTTATAAATCGGCAACAACGTATAATCTCAGCACAAATTTGTCTGATGTTGAGCTTGAGCAAGACGGAGATTATCTTCTTGTATTCAAGTCGGTGTCCAACGGAACAGGAAGTGGCCGCCAGCAATTCCCGCGCGGCTTCACGCTTGACGGCACCGGTGTTGCAAGCTACATTGACGCGTTTTTGGAAGAAAGCACGGTTGACGTAGGGAATACTACCCGTATGCTTTATCGCGTAAAGCTTTCCGACGGCACATGGCTTCGCGATAAGAGCGGGATTGTGTTTACTTCATCGAATACCAACATAGCAACGGTTTCATCGGACGGGACGGTGAAAGGCGTCGGCGAAGGAAATGCAGATTTAACCGTAACGGTTAAGCGTGCAGGGAAAAAGGTGTCGAGCACCGTTACGGTATCTGTCGTTGACAAAACAGCACCGCAAAGTATGCTTCTCCGTGCTCCGGCAACCGTTTACGTTGACGGAAAGGGAAGCTTTATTCAGCGCGCCATAATGGCAAGCACCGGTAAAATCACACTTGATGCAACAGAAGTCGATTATGAGATTATCGGCGGTGATGGCAAAGTTGAAATTAGTCTTGACGGAATAATTACCGGTATAGAACCTGGTTTGGTTACTGTTCGCGCGACGACAACTTTCCGTGATACTTACATAGAAAGTAATGAGGTAACGGTTGAAGTTCTTCCGAAGACGCAGAAAACAGAACCGACGCTGTTTACTTACGAAATGCGCGAAAACGCGCAGGAAAACATAGCAAAGTACGACTGGGCAAAGGAAGAGCTTGAGCTTTACTGGGATGATGCCGAAAGCTTTTTGTCCATTCCTGAAAAAATGTATAATCTTATGCTTGCTGAAGGTGTTCCGAGAGCAAGATATTGCGCAATGAACGCTAATGACCCGACGTATTCAAGCTGCAAATACTGCGGTGTTGACTTGGTTCAGGCGTTTGGTACGGAGTATTTCAAGGTGGATGCAATCGCGCGTCCGTGGAAGGTTCAGTGTCAGAGCTGTAAGCGCATATTCCCAAGTAACGATTTTGAAAGCCTTTATGAGCTTGGGCTTAACGAAAAGGGTGCATATGACAGAATACGGGCACTTGAAGAAAATGGAATTCTCTGCGGACGAGGGGAAAGGGTAGACGGCATATATGTTGCAAAACCGGAATATGCGGACAATCCCTACGGCTACGGCGACCCGAAGGGGTATCTCTATAACGAGCTTTATAAAGAACTTTACGAAACTGGAAAAGACCCTGTTTCGGGGAAAACGATAACCCACGCGTGGGGGGATTTCACGATTGATGTTGACAATGACGGAACTCCCGATCCCGGTTACTTCTGGGGCGTTGATGACGGCTACGGATATTACACAGGCGAGACCTACGGGAACGGAACACCTGTTGTGCATCCGTATGTTGCAAATTATGTTTGTATGGGAGCAACAACAAAGGCATACACCTCGCTGATGGATCTAATGTATGCATATATGTATACAGATGATATCCGCTACGGACGTCTCGCGGCGGTGATGCTTGACAGAATGGCAGATAACCTTCCTGAAATGTCGTCCGGTCAGTATCCGTTTCTGGTAACGGATGGCGGTGCGGGAATCGGTAAGATTCAGGGTGCACTTAACGATTGTACGATTCTCCGTATATATGCACAGGCATGTGATATTCTTTATCCGCTTATTGACGATCCGCAGGTCATTGAGTATTTAAGTGCAAAGGCAGAAAAATACAATCTTGATAATCCGAAGCTTTCCGGAAGTGATATCTGGTCTAACTGGGAGGACGGCATTCTACGCGAGATTTACCGCTCGTGCCTTAACACAAAGCTTCGCGGCGGCTTCGGACACAAGCACGAGGCTCTTGCAACCGCGGCAGTCGTTCTTGATTCTATGCCTGAAACCGAAGAAATGCTTGACTGGTTGTTTGCTCCGGGCTTTGAGGATAAAGCAAATCTTTACTGCAATGGCGGTAACACAAATGTTGAGCTTGTGGGAACACTTGACCGTGACGGCTTTGCAAACCACGGCTCACCAAACTACAACTCGACATGGATAGACTTTTTGATGTATGTCCAGAACGCGCTTGATGATTACGATAGATACAATAAATACGATTTGTTTGATAATCCGAAATTCGCAAAGATGTTTACTGTATTTACTCCGTTTACGCTCGTTTCAAAATACACCGCGCAGATAGGTGACTCTGGCAGTACCGGTTCGCAGACATTTGAATGCCCGGATATGGAAAATCTCGTATACGCATATGAAAAGCTCGGAGACGTAAATATCGCAA
>JAFQVE010000001.1 GCA_017408185.1 Oscillospiraceae bacterium
AAATATAAAAGAAACTTTCCGGAAACGGAAATTTACATATATAAATTTTATATTTTTTGGAGGAGATTGACAATGAAGAAAAAAATATTATCTCTCGCAATAGCAATATGTATGGTAGCAGCAATGCTGCCGAGTATGGTAATTTCCGCCGGCGCGGAGACGGTTAACGCGGAATATAGGATTATTTATGATTTTGGGACAGGGTCTGGTGCAACAGCAAAAGCAGATACAATGCAAACAACATATGCTCAAACGAAGGGACTTTGGGTGGGAATGGCTTCTGCTGAAGGTGTAACTGGGCAAGTACAATCGGCACGTTCGGAATTAAAAACTACATCAGATAATACATGGTATGCCATTAAGATAAGAGTTCCTGTGAAAAATAATTATACTTTCATTTACATGAAATATTGCATGAAAAGCGATGAGTATGGTTACGGAAACGTGTATCTTTTAGATGCAACAAAGTACACCTCTTTGTCAAATGACAATATACAGCAGGCAAAGCATGAAGCTATCAAGCTTAATTCCAATGTAATTGATTATAATTCATCTTCGCAAGGAGTTGCGCGTGAGTTTGTTACAACAACCGCGCTACAGTTAAATGAGGGTGAATACATAGTCATTTTTGATGCTGTAGGCACAAATAAAACAGGATGGGCTCAGACCCCAGCGTACTTAATTCTTTCAACTGCAGGAGCGGGGAATACTAACACTAAATATTATGGAGCAGGGGGAACAGACACCCCAATATATACAGGAACAGTTGAGCTTGATAAGGCGGAGCTTATAATGAATGATGCCCCGGCAAGGGCAAGCGCAATGATATACAAGCTTGCAGACGGCGTTAATTCCACAAAAAGCATTAAGCACACCAAAACCCTCGTCGAAGATGAAAGCATCATCACATTTGAAAGCTCCAATAAGAATGTCGCTACTGTTGACTATGATGGGAATATAACTGCGGTAGGCCCGGGAACTACTGAAATTACCGCAATGCTTACCGACGGCACATATGGCAGCACAGTCGGTGCAAAGCTCACTGTAACAGCACCCGAAGAGGATGAAGATTTCACAAACGAATTTACCGGTGAAAACGGATATACCGAGGATGATAATAAAGCATTTACAGAAGCTAAGACAAAGGCGAACTTCTATTCCGCAGTTGTAGGCGGTACAGTAGAAATGAATGAAACGACGCTTCTCAGAGCGGATACTGATGTTGATCTCGGAACACAGTACAGCTACACAGCACCGGAAAAAGAAGGACATATTTTCCGCTACTGGGCAAAGGCGCTTACCGATGAAAAGCTGATTGTAACAAGGAATGCAACTGTTAAGTTTATGCCGACAACAGAAACAACAAATCTTGTTGCAGTTTACGAGCCGGAAGCCGGCGCAACCGTTTCGGACGAAAGCTTCTATAACGCAAACGGTCAGCTTCTCACGGGTGTTAATATAACAGATGATGGCAAAATGCCGTCGCTTCCGTCAATGACGGGATATGGAACTGCTTCTGCTTGGGTGCAGTACGGCACAGACGAAGAGTTTGCAGCAGGCGCACCCGCACCGACAGAGAACCTTATGTTCGTTGCAAAGTATGGTGAACCTACAGAAACATTCGCAATTGATGTTGAAGGCGGCTTAGGTACAGGCAACTACACCTACGGTCAGAAAGTAACCTGCACGGCAACCGTTCCGGACGGTATGGTGTTCAAGTGCTGGACAAAAACTCCTGTAGGTGGCACGGCAAAAATTATAAGCCTTGATAAAGAATACACCTTCAGCGCTTGGGAGTCCTGTACAATTACGGCTGTATTTGCCGATGAAGAGCCGGTATTCACCGGAAATAAATTCAGCATCATCCTCAGCACGATGGGCGTTGTTGATAATCGCACTGCATATATGGCAGAGTTTGTAGGTCTTGGCGATGCAGTTGAAAAGGGAATTCAGTTTGGAACAAAGCGCGTTGCAATGACAACCGATGCAGCACAGTTTACGGCTGTAAATGATATTAATGGTGTTGTTGACGCAAATGTTAAAGGCTACGCAATTCTTTCCGACGGCACGGTAATTTACGATAAATAACATTCCTTACGAAGGGCAAGGGCAGATGCCCTTGTCCTTCACGACTAAAAAACAGGAGAAAAACTATGAATAAACGTCTCATTTCATTTATTCTCTCAATATGTATGCTACTGTCGCTGCTTCCGGCAGGCACGCTTTCCGCCGGAGCAGAAGATGAGAGTTATATATACGAACTAAGCTATGCAAAGCATTATTCAATAAACCCTGCTGCTTATGATGCTACTGCTGATAAAGCAAAAATAAAGTCATTGACATTTGAAGACGATACAATAGCTGCATATAAAGCAGATAGTAATGTTTATAATGCGTTAATAAGAAAAACACCCCGGTTTGACATATATCTGCAGACAACTCCGTCCGAGAGCGTTGGCTCATGGATTGCTCTGGATATAGAGCTAGAGAAGGATGGTCTTTACACTTCAAAATATGAGCCGTACAACCAAGGCGGTGCAGGTATGGTTGGCGATGTTTATCTGCTTCCTTACAGCACAAATTTATCAGATATAACATCCGCAATTTCAACAGGAACTAAAATCGCCTCCGGCGTGGATTATTCCGTAAAATCATCCGCGCAAACAAAAACGCAGCTTTATCTCGAAAAAGGAAAACATATTTTACTTATTTACTGCACGGGCAGCGGCAGTAAAACAGACAGTACAAAAACTCGTTTTTATATGTCGTTCAAGCAGTTCTCGCTTGAATGGACAGCTATGCCGAGCACTAAAAACTCACTTGTGCCGGAGAAGGCACGCATAACAGCAGGAGAAACAACTGCCCTCACGGTTACGGACAGCAACGGCAAGGAGCTTTCTGTCTCAGAAATAAAAGAAATGAGCTCATCTGATGAGGAAATAGCAACAGTTGATGCGGCTTCAATGACTGTAACCGCAGGCAGCAAGGCCGGCAACGCAAAAATATCCGCAAAACTTGTTGCAGACGGAAATGAATGTGAAGCTGTTGGTTCGGTACGCGTTATAAACGAGAAAAATTCCGGAGCATCGGTTAAGGCAACTCTTGACGAAAGGCTCTCAACATGGGTAAACCCCGGATATTATAGAGATCCTAATCCGTATTACGATACAGCGACAACGGATAAGAATAGGCTGGCAAATGCAAAAAATGACATCGCCGGCTTTGAAACAGGTGATGGGATTACCGCCGAGTATACAGATGGCTGGAGCTGGTACGGCGACAGCGTGAAGAAGCACGACTGCAAGGCGTTTTTACAGGGCAACGGAGACTATCTGCGCTTTGATATGGGGCTTGACGATTGGTGTGCGTTTAAAATCAATGTGCCGGCAGCGGGTCGTTACCGTACGGTTTTAAATCACAGCGCCGCGGCTCCGTGTGCAAACGGTGCGGTGTATCTTATCCCTGTTCCGGGTGACGGAGAAAAGGTAGAGGATTATCTTACCGATGCATATAAAGTGGGGGGCTTTGAGAATTACGATCCGGATATTGCATCGGCAGTCAATGAGGGCGCTTACAGAACTGATGTTCTGGATTATGCCTATGCTGACTATGCCGGAGAGCATCTTATTGTATTTGTAAAAACAGAAGCCCCGGGTCCGAAAAGTAGATACATATATGTGAATGATATATCATTCAGCGGAGCAAGCCCCGTCATTTCCATCGTCACTGAAAGTGACCGCGCAATAAATATCGGCGATACTTTTACACTTGATAAGAGTATTATATCACAGAAAAAATACAATCCAAATACAATTCAAATACAATTGCAAAACAGCTGCTTTAAAACTGTTCCATTCGCTCTCTGGCTTTTGCCAGCCGGACACTTTCGGTCATTTCCAGACGGAACA
>JAFQVE010000152.1 GCA_017408185.1 Oscillospiraceae bacterium
AAAGACAAGGCTACAAGGTTATGGTGGTTTAGCAAATTCTTTTCGCATATCTTTTTTCAGTCATCAACCGATGGCTTATTTGCTATGCAGAATTTTATTTTAAATTACTCTCTGCTAAAAGACATTAGGTTTCAGACTTACGTTCCTCCTAAATTAAAAGTTGTTTATTATACTGCGATTATACTCTTCCACAAAAGCGAATTTATAAAAATCGTACATTTTATTGTTGGATATAAACATTACTCTTTTCTTTTGTAACAATTTTATATGCCTCACAAAACGCATTTGTGTATCTTTCATCAATCCCCGTTTTAAACGGTCCTTTCAGACAGTACTCAAGATGACAGGTCGGCTCATATCCACCCTCGGCAAGAACACGGTCATCAACTATATATGCCGATGAATCTGTATACCCGATAAAACAAACAGCTTTATCTCCAAAAGCTTTTTTTACAGCTTTTTTCACTCCAAAGCATGGCTCACCGCCAAGCGTTGCTATATACAGGTCGTTGGAAAGCTTTATGACCGAAGCTCGAAGAAACAGGCTGTCCGAAAGCTTTTCATATCCGCCGTTTGCAATGTGAATTGCGTGCTCGCGGTTCGGATTATCGCGGTGGTCTTTCATTTCTTCTGCTTGTTGTTTAAACCATTCAAGTGGCTTTCCATCCACAGGAAGCTCAATTTCAAAAGCATACGAAGATATGGAAAGAAGTGTCTTTTTACAGCCTCCGTTTTCTACAAAGCCGGAAACCGCGCTGCACATATCTTGCGCAAAAGCCGATACGTCAGAAAAAGTCAAATTCTGTCTCCATGGCCAGCCGGAGCCCGGCTTTCCGAGTTTTTCTTCATCAACAGTCGGTCGCGGTCTTACATCTGCACCTGCCGACTGAAAAAATAAAGATATGCATCCATAATACTTTGTGTCCAATAGCTGGCATAACCGCGCAGGAAATTCCCCGCTTATTGAATCCTGCGCCGGATAAAATACGGGGTGGCAGGCATAGTTTGTCACCACAGAACGAATATATCCGTCCATATCACGAGCACACATCACCCAGAACTCACGGTCACGAGGATAATCAAAATCCGGAAGATTGCCGAATTTTCCATCCACATTTCCGCGGCGACTGATGTTGAAGTCTGCATCAAATACGCCGTATTCAAGCGTCCCCTCGAACATCGAGCACATCGCCCTGTCAAGACACGATTTTGTGCGAGACAACAAAAATTCCTCATATTCATCATCATGATGGTTGAGATTGTATCCACGGGATGCCGGTGCTGTATGTGCGTGAGTGTACCCCACAACAACAGCACTCTCTGCGACCTTGTATTTCTCATTTGCATACCGTGCCACTTCATCATTAAGAATGCTGTCATGAAACAGCAAATCCATGCTCATCAAAACGGTCTTGTTCTCTCCGTCATCAAGCACAAGGCATCGAGCATAGACATCATCATGAATATATTTAAAATCCTTATCAAACACATCGGCGCATGCAAGCTTCATGGGTCTTGTCGGTGTTATTATTTCCTTCGCGCATCCTATATGCATTTTCTTATCCTTCCTATTTAAAATAATTATAGTTAATCAAAAATTATAACACAGGCACTCTATCAGTTCATTAAAATCGTACAAATTAAAAATCACCAAACAAAACCTTTCAATTTGCTTGAAAAAGGAAAAAAATTATGGTAAAGTATCTGCAAAAGATTTATCTGCACAAAGGGGAATTTTATGTTTAAAATCGGTTTAATCGGTTGCGGTGCTATAAGCGACGGTCACGTCATTGCGTTTGAAACAATTGAGGATGCTTGTATAACCGCTGTCTGCGATATCAACGAAAATAACCTGAATATGGTTTGTGAAAAAACAAGAGCAAAAGGTTATTCTGACTATAAAAAAATGATAAAAGAGGAGAGTCTCGATCTGGCAGTTATAACATTGCCACACGGTCTTCACTGTGAAGCAGCTTGTTTTTGTGCAGAAGCCGGAGTTGATGTTTTTCTCGAAAAGCCAATGGCACTTAACTCTGATGAATGTAAAACAATCATTGATACTTGTAAAAAATGTAACGTTATGCTATGGGTCGGACATCTTCAAAAATATATGCCGGCAAACGTATTTGCAAAAGCACTCATTGATTCCGGTGAGCTCGGCGAGCTTATCGGGTTTTCAGAGGTAAGAAACGGCGAGTATTTCACTCAAAAAAGGCCGAAATGGTTCGGAACAAAAGTAATGTCCGGTGGCGGCATTATGATGAACCTAGGTGCTCACGCTCTTGATAAGATGAAATACTTTTCCAATTCAGATATTGCAGAAATTTCAGGAAGTATACATATGCACGCCGGGCTTGACTGCGAAGACGGTGTTCAGGCTGTTGTAAAAATGAAAAACGGCGTTGTCGGTACAGTAACTCTGATCGGCTATACCACACGCAATGATTACGAAACTGTCCTCTATCTCACAAACGGCGAAATTCGTATGAGACTCGAAAACAGCAATGTTGTAGAATACTGCAAAAATGGTGAACCGATGCAGGAATATGATGTTAAGCAAGGGGCAAGTTGGGGAATGACCTATCAAATGCAGGATGTTATCCGCACTCTGCGTGAAAAGAAAAAAACGCCATCAGTTGACGGCGAATACGGTCTGGATGTAATTCGAGCCATAAAGAAATTTTACAAAGACGAATAATAGGAGCGCAATCTTTTAATTATCAAAAGATTGCGCTCTTGTTATTTATATACATTCGAATACCATATACTGATGGTTGGTTTCCATAACACTGTTCTTATATGGTTTTATCTTATTTGTCCAAATCAAAAAAACGATTGATAACCGGCCAGACATCATCGGGATAGAATTGGTGTTCTCCATTCCCCTCGACAAGAACGCAGTTTTTCTCCTTGTCAAGCATTTTATAAACACGATGCACAATTTCATAGCTTTTTCTTACACCGTGAATCGGGAAAATCGGGTCTTCCTTTCCGCAAACAACTATGAGCTTCCGAGGAGCAATTAAACAGGCAAGATCTCCCATCTCAAAATACTTTCTGATCCCCGGTATGAAATTGCACGAGCAATGGTCCATTGCCATAATTGAGTCCTCGAAAGTACAGACTGCACATGCAGGAACAGACAGATAGATCCTCTCGTCCAAGCACGAAGCATAAAATGTTGCCGTTCCTCCGCCGGAATCTCCGAGGCAAATTATTTTTTTCTCGTCAACAAACTCGCCAAAGTGCTTACATGCAACATCAATAAGGCGACTAATATCCCATACACGCTCTCCTATCGCACTTCTACCGAGCAGAAGCGTTGCCATAGCTGTATTTTCTCTGCGACACGACGGTCCGCCATCCTCACACCGACCTGCACTTCCCATATACCGCTGGTCAAGTGTTATTGCACACATTCCTTCACGCACAGCCTGAATGGCAAAATCGCGTCCTCCCTCAAGAGCCTTAGGATCTCTTTCATATTTTGCTTCACCAAGTGATATATGCATACCTGTGCTGTGCCCCTGAACACAAATAACCGTTGGGAGTTTCCCACTCTTTCCTTCAGGAATCAAGATACTTGATGATACAAAATATGCTTCTTCGCTCTGAAACTCAAAGTTAATCCTTTTATATCCGTTGCAATCCTCTTGGGCAAGTACAGTAAACTTATCTTCGCACAACTCAAGCGGAAGCCCCAAAAGCTCGATAAGCTTTTCTCGTGCAGAATTCTGCCACGCAGAAAAATCTTCTCCGTAATTATACCGCATTGCCGGAGTAATGCTTTTTAGTTTTTCACGAATAAACTCATGTGAATTATATATTTTCATAAAACTTTTCCCTTTCTTGGTTTGCCTTATACAAGCACTGTGTGCGAAATCGTGTAAGGTTTTCTTCCATCAAAAATACTCTTTGCATTTTTTACAACATCCGAAAAGCCTATATCTCTTTCACGGCGAATAGTATGAGTGTCACAAAGAGCAAGCTCACACATCCATACACCATTGTAGTTTATCTCTCTGAATTTTTCAAATATTGCTTTCCAGTCGTTTTTCCCTTCGCCGGGAAGCCAATGCTTTTCGTCAACAAAATCATAGTCTGATACATGAACCGTTACAATTCTGTCAGCAAGTTCATCCATAAATTTAAGATTATTGTCAGTAAGTAAATGGTTTGTATCAAAGCATACACGCAATTTTTCATTCGCACTTATGAGAGTATGCATCTCTTCAATACTTCTCCCGAGGCATGTTCGCGGAAGGTCCTCGACCGCTATGCATGCGCCGCACTCCGACGCAACATTCGCCAGTGTGTCAAGAGACTCCATGCAGAGTTTTATCCGCTCTTCTCTTTCTCCGTCAAGCACCGGCTCACCGCTCGGATGAACAATAAATTTATCAATTCCGATATCCGACCCTTTTTTTATAAGCTCTGAAAAGTATGTAACCGTCTTTTTTCTTTTATCAGAATCCTGCAGAGACGGGTCAACTTCACCGAAAGGCATATACGGAAGATGATAAGACCAAAGCTCAACACTGTACCTTTTTGAATAATCCTGTATTTTTTTATAATCAAGGTCTGCATAAAGCTCTGCTTTGCCAGCGATTTCCGTTGCCTCAATTCCTGCTTCATGAAGCTTTATAAAGTTCTCTTCCGTAAGCGAAAAGCTCCGTGACGACAATCCGATTTTATACACCACACACTACCTACTTCTTAAGATTATACGTTCCGAGATAATGAGAAGTGTTTGCTATCATTCTGTCAAATAACTCGCGTGCCTTATCAAGCGGCAAGCGTACCAGCGGGTCATTTACAAAAACAAGGAAAGCCTTTTCAAGGTTTCTCTCCGCAATCGCCTCATCAAGAAGACGCTGATTTCCGCAAATGCGTGAAATAAGTGGATAAATTGACTTCGGAAGCTCACCTGCCGCAACGGGAGTAACCGTGTCGGCACGGAAGGCTGCGTTTGTTTCAACAATTGCACCCAACGGAAGGCTCGGACTCTGACCTATATTCGGCATATTCACGTTTGTCACCAAATCCTCAAGACCGAGAATTGCGCGCATCTGCTTTACCCCTTCTTCTCCGGTGGGGTTAAACTCAAACTCTTTTTCACCGCTGACAAGTGCCGCGCTCTTTTCAAGACGCTCTTTGAGAGTATTTTTTCTCCACGATACAGGTGTTAATGCATAACCCCAATCCCATACCTGATCAAGGTCACGCAAGTACCAGTCACCCGGGCAGAATTCAACGAGGTGACGGTCTCCCGCCGCGGCAATCACGCCGTAGCGCAAAAACAGATCAAACTTTATCTTCTGATGCTGTCTGTAAATGTTGTTGATGTGGTTCTTTCCCTGCTCGAATACATATCCTTCTTCGTAATGCTTATTTACAAACTCGCGGTACATCGGATACAAATCCATATCTCTGTAACGCGCAGTGGTAAGCCATGTAAAGTGGTTTACGCCGACAACGTTTACCTTAATATCCTCGCGCTTTACGTCATCTATACCCGCAAGCTCGGAAAGCATCTTCGTCAGAAGAATCTGCGTGCCGAAAACCTCGTGACAGCAGCCGAAAGCCTTTATCTTTGGAAACGCACGGTAAAGTGTTGCCACACATAAGCTCATGGGATTTGTGTAGTTTATAACCCACGCATCGGGACAATATTTTTCAATCGCGTGTGCAATGTCCTCAAACATCGGAGCAGTGCGGAGTGTACGGATGATACCACCCGGACCGACAGTGTCGCCGACAGCCTGGTAAATTCCGTATTCTTCCGGCAGATGAACGTCAGACTCCATCTCGTCAAACGTTCCCGGAAGGATTGAAATGATAACGAAGTCTGCCCCTTCAAGCGCCTCTCCGATAGCCTGTGTCGCCTTATATTTCCAATTCTGGTTTTTAATCTTATTTCCTATAATTTCGTTATTTTTTGCCGCATTAAAATCAATATCGTACAGATACACCGTTCCTCCGATATCCTTTTCCTCGGCAAGATCGGTCATCAGCCCCCACGCCCAACCGCGCGAGCCACCGCCTATGTATGCAACCTTTAATTTGTCGTGTTTTACCGGCATCGTGTTTACCTCTTTTTCAGTCTCTTTATCTATTTTACACATTTAGAATATCACAATAAAAATGTACATTCCACTGAATTTTTGTCCTGTGAAAATATTTTTTACAGAAATATTGTCTTTTAGGAAATTTAGGTGTATAATACTCTAAGAGGTGGTTCATTTATGTTGAACAGGCACAATGCAAAAAGAATATCCATAGACCGGAAAAGGACAAAATCACCCGAGGATATGCCACAGATGCACGCGCACGAAAACCACGAAATTTATTTTCTCCTTTCCGGTGCAAGGCGATACTTCATAAAAGACACAATTTACGACGTTTCGGCAAACGATATTATTGTTATACCGAAAAATGAGCTTCACCGCACTGTTACATACAAAGAGTCGGGATATGACCGTTATGTTGTCTATTTCCCCGATATGCTCACCGCCGCAATACGCAAAGCCGTAGGAGATGATGAATTTGAGCGTTTTCTTGCGTGTGGATGCATCCAGCTTCCGCATACCCACGCAGAAAAGTTCCGCGAGCTATGCTCTGCTATGTTATATGAAAGCGCAGTAAACGACAAGTGCTCTCCCCTCATGCTGTCAAACAAGCTCAATGAGCTTATCGTATGCGCAATACGTCACGGCACTCCAAAACAGACTACACCAGACAAAAACGCAGAACGCATTCAGGAAGTCACACACTACATAACAGAAAACTACGGCAAAAATATCACCCTGCGCGATGCCGCACGAATGGCATATCTCGAGGATGCTTATTTCTGCAAACAATTCAAAAAGCTTACAGGCTTCGGGTTTGTGGAGTATCTCACACAGGTTCGTGTAAAAGCGGCGGCATCAATGCTTATTGAAACCGCTCTCCCCGTCGGGCAGATTGCCGAGAGATGCGGATTTTCAAGCAGCAACTATTTCGGCGATGTATTCAAACGGCTTTATGGTGTAAGCCCGCGCGAATACAGAAAAAATTCATAAAAGTCTTTTTGAATTTTGCGCTTTTCAAGCGTATTTTCAGAAAAAATTGCATATTCAGGCAAATGTGCAAAAAATTACATAAAAAAGGCAAAAAAAAACGCTTGACAAACAGCCTTAATATGGTATAATTGCGGTGTTAGGCGAATTCCCTGTGTACCGGTATAATATCGCTATGCAGGAACCCTTATCTAAAGTAAGGGAAATATTTTTGAAAGGAGCCTGAACACTATGAAAAAATTGAACGTTGCCGTAATCGGATACGGCAGAAGCGGATGCGACATCCACTCGAGATTCTTCAAATCGGAAAACAACGACATTGTGAACGTTGTTGCAGTTGTTGAGCTCGACCCGGCTCGTGAAGCCGCTGCAAAGGCAGACTTTGGCTGTGATACCTACAGCGACTACAAAGCTCTCCTTGACCGCAAGGACATCGACCTTGTTGTCAACGCATCTTACTCTCATATGCATTATCCCATCACTCTTGACCTTATAAACCATGGCTTTAACGTACTTACAGAAAAGCCTATCTGCAAGAAGGCATCTCAGCTTCAGGAGCTTATTGATGCAGCGAAGAAGAACAACGTTCTCTTCACTATTTTCCAGCAGTCACGCCTTTCCCAGTACTTCATGGAAATGGAAAAAATTATAAATTCCGGCGTTCTCGGCGAAGTAAAGCTCGCACGCGCACGCTTCAATGGCTTTAGCCGCCGCTATGACTGGCAGACTGCTATCTGCCGCGACGCAGGCGCTATGAGAAACACAGGCCCGCACCCGTTTGAGCAGTGCATCTGGCTTGCAGGAACGGATGAAATGCCGAAGAACATTTACTCAAAGCTTGAAATCTGGAACTCCGTCGGCGATGCTGAGGACTATGTTTTCGCAATTCTTGAATACGAGAACGGCAAACGCTTTGAAATTGAAATCAACCCGTCCGACCCGTACAACGAAGGCTGGCTCTACCGTGTTTACGGTACCCGCGGTGCAACGCGCGTTTCCTCAACAAAGATTGAATATCAGTACTACCTCGAAGAAGAGTGCCCGCAGCCGACATTTGATATCAAGTCTCTCCACAAGGAAGACGGCTCACCCTCTTACTGCCAGGATAAGATTGAATGGCACAAGGAGACTCTCGAGCTCAACGGCGATGCTTTCGAGTTCGGCACTGCTGCATACTACCACCGTCTCTACGACCATATGGTAAACGGCGGCGAGCTCTTCATCAAACCCGAGCACATCATCCCCGAAATTGCAATCTTCGAGGAAATCGAGCGTCAGAACCCGCTTACACAGAAGATTTTTGACTAATCGGAGGAAATAAACAATGTTTAAAATAGCTATTCTCGGCACGGAAAACTCCCATGCTCGCGCGTTCTGCAACCTGATTTACAAGGGCTGTGCGCTCAACGGCAATGTTCCGTATGCTGATTTTGAAGTAATCGGTCTCTGCGGTGACAGCGAAGATGAAAACAAGCTTCTCCAGGAAATCACCGGTGGCAAAGCTGAGATTTCCACAGACGGAGATAAATGGGTTGACGAGGTCGACGCTGTTATGGTAACAGCACGTCACGGCGGAAAGCACCTTGCATACGCAAGAAAGTACATAGAGGCAGGCAAGCCTGCATTTATCGACAAGCCGATTACAATTGACCCCGAGGAAGCTCTTGAGCTTGTTCGCCTTGCAAAGAAGAACAACGTTCCGCTCTGCGGCGGTTCCTCTCTCGGCGTTATCGAGGATACCCAGAAGATGAAAACTCTCCGCAAGGCTCAGGAAGATCCCATCTTCGGCGGAAGCGTTTCCGCTCCCATCAGTATGAAGAACGAATGGGGCGATTTCTTCTTCTACTCACAGCATCTTGTTCAGATTATGACAGAGGTTTTCGGTCACAATGTTGAGTCTGTTCTCGCAGTTGGCAGAGAGAATGCCGCAACGCTTATCGCTCGTTATCCGGATTACGATGTATCCGGTCACTACGGCACATCAGGCTACAGCGCTACAATCTACGCAAAGAGCGCAACTCACCATCAGAGCCTTTCTCTTGCAAACGCATATCTTAACGAGTTCCGTCGCTTCGAGCATATGGTTCGCACCGGCGGTATGCCCGAGACCTACGAAGAGCTTATCACTCCCGTATTCATCCTCAACGCTATCAAGGAAGCAATTGATACCGGCAAGGAAGTTAAGGTCGCAAAGTTTGAAATATAACCTCAGGGATGTTAAATCCGCCGCTGACGCGGCGGATTTTCTATACTCTTTTTGCGCTTCAACTCCCCATCTCAGGAGATAGGTAAAAAGTTCCTGAAACAACAAGCGGTGTGCAGATTTTGCACACCGCTTGTTGTTTTGAGGTATAATAGATAGGGGGGTATCAGAATTTAAAGAGGGTGAAGTTGCGGATAAGAGTTACAAGAGTGTTTGCAACGGTTGACATCATCTTAATGAAAATATCAAGCGCAACGCCTACGACATCCTTTCTCGTATCGCCCACGGTGTCACCGGTAACAGCCGCCTTATGAGCCGCGCTCCCCTTGCCGTGACCCTCTATTGCGCCGCTTTCAATGTACTTCTTCGCATTGTCAAACGCACCGCCGGAGTTGCCCATAAACAGCGCACGCGGAATTGCACAGACCGTTGCACCGACAAGAAGACCGCCGACGAACTCAACGCCGAAGAGAAATCCTCCCGCAATCGGAATAAGAAGTGCAAGACATGACGGGACGAGCATCTTTTTAAGTGCCTGACGTGCCGCCATTTCAACACAGCGGTTGTATTCCGGCTTTACCGTTCCTTCAAGCACGCCCGGGATTGAAAGCTGACGGTCACCCTCTTCTGCCATAAGACGGGCAGACTCTATTGTGTTGTCTGTAAGAAGTGCCGAGAAATATTCAACAAGCGCACCGCCGATAATCGCGCCGGCAACAACGATAAAGCTTGCCATATTGAGAATCGGCGCTCCGGAAGAGTAGTTTCCGACATAAGCAGTTATAAGAGAAACCGTTGCAAATGCGGCAGAGCCGATAGCAAAGCCTTTACCGATAGCGGCAGTTGTATTACCGACGGAGTCAAGCTTGTCGGTAATTACGCGAACCTCAGGTGCGAGGTGGCAGGATTCTGCAAGACCGCCGGCGTTATCCGCAATCGGGCCGAAGGCGTCAATTGAAACCGTGGCACCAACGAATGCAAGCATACCGAGCGCTGCAATTGCGATACCGTATGTACCGCAGACAATACCGGCAAGCACGAGCGCGATACCGATAAGAAGGATAGGCGCAAGGCAGGAGCGTGAGCCGACAGCGTCGCCCTTCGTGATAACGAAGCTTTCGCCGTCCTTTGCCATCTCGGCAAGAAGCTTTGTCGGCTTGAAATCCGCAGAGGTGTAATACTCCGTAATTGTTCCGATTGCAATGCCGCAGACGATACCAAGAACGCCGGATATCCACGGACTGAGCCAGCCGAAGCGGAAATCTGCAATTTCGATATCATTGAAAATAACATAAGAAGCAACAAAACCGATGATTATTGTGAGACCTGCGGAAATCCATGTTGCAATATTAAGCTCACGCGAGGGGTTATCGCCCATCTTGCGGATTGCCGCAAAGCCCAGTCCAAGAAGGCAGCCGAGAAGCCCGCCACCTGCAAGAACTATCGGATAAGTCGCAGTTGCGGAGAAAACCGCATCGCCGAGCGGTGCGAAATTAGAAACAGCGATCATTATAGCTGCCGCCATGGTCGCAACAAAGCTCTCAAGAAGGTCAGAGCAGTTTCCCGCGATATCGTTTACGTTATCGCCGATAAAGTCAGCCACAACATTTGGAACGCGGCTGTCATCCTCCGGCATATCGTGGCGGATTTTTGCAAGAATATCAGCAGATATATCCGCCGCCTTTGTGTAGTTACCACCGGCAACACGGTTAAACATAGCAACAACAGAGCAGCCGAGCGAGTAAGTGGAAATTCTCATAATGGACGGATTGCAGGTAAGGTTTGCAAGAAAACCGGTCCCGGTAGCATCAGCGTCAACCCCGCCCCACATAAGAAGAACAGAGACAAGACCGAACATACCGAAAGCCTGAACCGCAAGACCGGAGATGCTTCCGCCGCAAAGCGCAACCTTAACGGTTTCGCCGATTGAAAGCGATTCACGCGCACGGTTTGCAGTACGGACATTTGCGTATGTAGCGCTTCTCATACCGAGCACGCAGACAATACTGCTCATCGCAGCACCCATAATAAAAGTGATACCACTTGTCTTTTCAATAAACAGAGAGAAGACAAGTGCGACGAGAATAACCACGATTGAAATGGTTTTATACTCCGTCTTCATAAATGTGGATGCGCCGCTGCGGATGATAGCCGCCATCTCAGCCATCTCGGCTGTACCTTCGCTCATCTTGCGTATGCGCACATAATTAAATGCAACATAGCAGAAGGTTAAAACGATTACTGCGAGGACAATTACATAGGGTGACATGAGCTCTGCCTCCTGAATGAATTTAATATATGTATATTCCCCTGAAAAGAGAAATATTACACTTTTTGATATATTATACAATAAAGTTACAAAAAGTGCAATAATTGTTAAAAAATAAACACCTTTTTGTTGAAAAACAGACAATTTATTGACAAACACTTAACAAAAAACGAACCTCCCCTGATGAGGAAGCCCGTGTGAAAGCTATTTACCCAGCGTTTCCAATATGTATTCTGTCCCAAAGCTCACGCCCTTTTCAAACGCACGTTCTGCTGCCATTGCGCTAAGAGCGTTGCTTAACTCGGTATATTCTTCAAAAATCGCCTTCTGTTCGTCCGTAAGACTCGACAGAAGCCTTTTCTGACACTCTACCGCCATTTTCGTAAGCTTTTCCTCTTCTTTTGTTTTTTCGCATGGCTGTTGCGACAAATGCAAGTTCCACAGGTCTTTTATCACCATTGTGCAATCCTCCGTTGCTATTATTTTTCGCTATGTGTTTTTATATACTAAAAAAGCGCACAACCAAAGGTCATGCGCCGAAAAACACATGCTTTGATTTGTTGCAACACAAATTGAATTAACACCGTAAACCAGTATGCTAATTTGAGCATGCATTTTTACCTAATACAGGTAAAATTATGCACACCGACTTACAGTAATATTCAATTCGTGTTGCTTTTACAGTATAACACAAATTTCACCTTTTGTAAAGGAAAACAGCGCGGAAAATCTCCGCGCCGTTTCCCTCTATTCGGGGTGGAAATGGACTTACATTACTTTACAAGACCTAAAAGTCTTACGAAGATTGCAGCTGCCTCTGCTCTTGTTGCTGTGCGGAGCGGAGCGAAGGTTCCGTCGGAGTTACCGGAAAGAACGCCTGCATTTGTTGCCCACTCAACTGCTGCCTTTGCAAACTCAGAAATCTTAGCGCTGTCAGAGTAAGTTACCTCACTGTTACCTGCAGCTTCGATATTGTTTGCAACTGCATATCTGTGGATAATAGCTGCCATCTGCTCACGTGTGATGTTGTTATTCGGAGCAAACTTATCTGCTGAAACACCGTTTACGATGCTGTTTGCGCTTGCCCATGCAACTGCATCTGCATAATACTGATTTGCCGGAACGTCTGCAAAGCTTGATGCAGCTGTAACTTCCGGAGAACCTGCAAGGCGGTAGAGAATTGTTACAAACATACCGCGTGTAAGGCTCTGAGAAGGCGCAAATGTTGTTGCGGAAACGCCGTTCATAAGTCCCTTGTCATAAGCTTCCTTAACAACGCTGTAGTACCATGCGCCTGCCGGAACGTCAACGAAGAATGACGGAGCGGACGGAACGATTGTTCCTTCTGTCTTGTCTTCATCCTTCTGACCGAGGTCATCAGCGCCTGTGTTGGACTTGTCGCCGCCTGCTGCGAGACCGCCGCCATTGCCGTTGCCGGAAGGACGGCTCGGATTTGAACCGGTGGTCTTCTCCTCGAAAACAGCTACAAGACGATAGCACTTATCCTGATCAACTGTTATGGTTGCCTTTTCAGACTCTATAGCATTGTACCAGCTAATAAACTCATAACCGTCGTCTGCCTTTGCAGTAAGCTTATTTGTCTTGATACCGTTTGAATAATCTGTATCTCTTACCCATACCTTATCCTTGTTTGTTACAGTACCTTTTCCGTAAATCTCAACATCAGCATAAACGTACTTAAGCGATGACTTTGTATCAACAAACTGATTATTTGCAATGTTTTCTTCGCCGTTATAAACAAGCTCATACTTATCGGCATCAGCGCCTGTAAGAACTATGACGCTTGAGAGAACAGGGAAGTTTTCAACATTGGAATAATCAACAGCTTCAACGTTGATATCATATTCTACGATATCCGTGAGAGCTTCGCCCTCTGCATTGAAGAACTGAACCTTGAGGCTATCCTTATAATAATAGTTGTTTGCTTTAACATAGAAGTACTCTGTACCATCTATTTCGTTTTCGCATTCATCCTTACCTGCTTCATCCCAGCTGATATAATATTCATCGCTGTCACAGAATGCATATCTGATAAATGCTGCATCCTCAACCGTTGTTGAGAAACCAAT
>JAFQVE010000002.1 GCA_017408185.1 Oscillospiraceae bacterium
AATACGTATACGAGGTTGTTTCCGACGTATTGTCTATATTGTTGGTCGTTACAATGCTTGCAACAGAACCGTCGCGGTTGTAGGTATAGCTCTGCGTTACCGCACTCTTTGCTTCCGTCGCGATATTTCCGTTGTTGTCGTAGGTGTATGACACAACCGGAACATTTGCATTGTTCACTGCCATAAGCTGTCCGAGAGTATTGTAGGTATAGGTCAATGAAACATCATCATATTCAAGGCTTTCGCGCTTTCCTTCGATGTCGTAGGTGTAGTACTTCGTAAAGCCTGTATTCTGTTCCGTTGTTGCATTGCCGCGGTCATCATGCCATCTGCGGACTACTCCGACACCCGTTGCATCAAGCCCGATAAGCAGCTTGCCCGTGAGAGTATATTCAAACGTTCTCGCTCCGCTTTCACTTGACGGATTTATTGCATATACCTTCTGCATTGCATCCGGCTCATACATAATCCTTGCTCCCGTGGGGTCCGTGTGCTTGGTACGGTTGCCGTTCATATCATACTCATACGTGTCGGTCTTGCCCGCCAAGGTTTCCGTAAGGCAATTGCCGAAGCGGTCGTATGTGTATGTTGTTGTTTTTCCGTCGGTTGTGCTTGTAAGGCATCTGCCGAGGTTATCGTAGGTGTAGGTCGTTGTAACGCCGCCCTGCGCTGCCGTAAGCACGTTTCCGCGCCAGTCGTAGGTATACGTTACGGTATGATACTGCTCCGTATTGTTTACGACATCATAAAGGCTTCTCTGTTCCGTAACGCGTCCAAGCTTGTCGTATTTAAACTCCGTTACCTTATCAGTTGCAGCCGTCTGCGGAACTGTTTCGCGGACAACATTGCCAAGAGCATCGTAGGTGTATGAGGTATAATACGGCTCTTCAAGTGCGGTTGCGTTTTTGTCGTAGAATTTAACGGGTCTGCCGAGCCAGTCGTATTCATACAACGTATACTTATTATCTGCGTCATATTCCTTTGTTACCCTGCCGGCATAGTCGTATTCCCATTTGGACGTAAAGGTGTTTGTCCAGTCCTTCTGATCGGCAAGTGCCGAAAGCTCTTCCGTTTTGTTGCCGAGATAGTCATACTTATACGTTGTGAAATATTCGTTTGTGCCGGTGACATAACCTATTTTGTCAACATCGCCGAATTTATTGACGTATTCGACTGTCTCTACATCAGGCGCATATGTTGTATCACCAACGGTTGTTATTGTGGTTATGTTCCACTCCTTCGTTTCACCGAAGTTGTAGTCTCCAAGCTCCTTTGCTACCGTTGTTCCGTCGTAGTTTTTGGTTTCCTTGACAAGAATGCGATTTAATCCGTCATAGGTGTAGAATATTTCCTGACCTGAGGTCATAAGCTGAACATTGCGTTCTTCAACCGGTCTGTACCAACGGTCGTAGGTATAGCTTTTGAGCTCTTCGCCGGAAGCAACATCTATAATACTTAGCAGATTATTTGCTGAGTCATAGGTGTATTTCGTCTGCGTTCCCATCTCATCTGTATGGGTTGTCGTGTTGGCTGTGGAATTAAGTACATATGAGAAGGTTTGCGTTTTGTTGTCCGGATTCTTAATCTGCGTAATGCGGTTAAACGTGTCGTATGTGTATGTTGTTGTATTACCGAGGGGGTCGGTTGTTTTTATCTGCCTTCCACGGTCATCATACTCATACGTATATTGTACATTACCTATAGCCTCGCCGTCAATATCATTTCCGCCGCTCTGCCACATTTTTGTGAGATATGCGCCGTTGAAGCTTGAACCTGTCGGGCGTGTTTTCCCAACCGTATCGGTATACTCGTAATTGACATCTGTATATTCCGTTTCGGTTATGTATTTGCGCTCCTTGGTTATGTTACCATAAGTATCATAAGTATACCCGGTGCGTTCTTTAACGACATTGTTTTCCTTAACCTCTTTCTGAGTTACGGTCTTTCCGTCTGAGGACAGGGTATAAGTTTCCGTTATCGTTTTATCCGCATTTTGCTTATACGTTGCAGAAGTAAGCAGATTGTACGCCGGAGAATAGGTGTATGTCGTAAGGTATTCATCGTTCTGCTCATCATCGGAATAAACGCTCCAATGCTTTAACACATTTCCCTTGCTATCGTTTTCAAATAGCTCAATACTCTTCACCTTTGTTCCGTGGTATACCTGCTTTCTAATGGGCATCTGATATTCATCAAATGTGTATGTTTCTCTGCGCAGATTATAATACCCGTCATCATCCTCAAAGGCTTGTTGAATATAAAGGCCTCTTGCCTGATGGTTGCTGTTAAATATGGTATAGTCGCGGATTAGATTTTCAGTTTTTCCAACCATATAACTATATGTATCAGGAAGATTATTCGGGTCGGAATACAAGTCTTGCTGTGATGCAATCGCCGTCTTACGTCTTGAATATCCGGAATAGTCCCAAGTGTAATCATAGACTGCATATTTGAGCACTTGATCAATATCATAAACATCCTCGTTTGTGTAGCTCTCATAGCGTTCGGTTACACGCATAACCTGCTTCACTCCGCCGACGCCGTTATTGACATCTACGGTCTCGTAGCTGAAACGGCTTGTAAGCCCGGTGTTGTATGTTATCGCAGCCAGATTTGCAACATAATTCCTTCCGTCGGAAGTGGTTATGATGTTTCCTATAATATATGGCTCGTCTGTACAATACATAACATCTGTTCGATACGTAAATGTTGTATTTCCGGGACGATTTGTTATGTATTGCAAAAGATAGGGTTCATCAAAGTCTTCCGCTTCAAGGCTAAATTGTATCAAAGAGTAATCCGGAAGCATTATGTTTACAAGTCTGTCCGCAAAGTTCTGATTCTGTTGATATCCTATTTCCACCTTGCGCCCGAGAGAATCGGTTATTCTTCCGAGTGCTCCCGGAACGCCATCATTATGGTTAAGAACTCCGTTATATTCCATATAATAATCGTAGGTAATCTTATTGCCGAAGCGGTCACCGGTTTCGCGGATTTGTCCGTTTTCGTCAAAAGTCTCGTATCTGCCGTCAGCGAAGACCACCTTGTACCGTAACGGAATACTGTCCGCATATCCGCTGATGCGCTCAACATGGATATCGTCACGCGGATAGTCTTCAAGTATCATATTTGTGCTGTCGGGATCATCTATTATTTTGTATGCTCCGCCGTCCTTCATATGATAGCGGTACACATGGCGATTTCTCGCTGAAACACTAAGGTCATATTCATATGTGTACGAGACAAATGGTAGATTAAACGACCATCCTATCCCAAGCGGGGTATCTATTGCAGTTGCATTTACGCCTGCGTTGTTGAACCAGTCGGTGCGAACGCCTCCGGCAGAGCCGAAATACATATTGGAATTCGGAGTGAAAACAAGGTCGAGATCTAAATCAAGCCCGTTTTTTCCTTTCAAATCCACAATATTTTCGCGATATCCCACACCGCCTGTAGCCTTGTTTATTTCTTCGTTTGCCGCCGGATAATCATTTACGGACGGCGCAGAAATAAATTCATGCTTAAGAGAATGTATCGGGCTGTCTATTGCAAAAGAACTTGAAGATGTTGAATTTAATTCTGCAGTCTGAGATAAGTCGCTTTCTGCAGATATCGTTATTTCTTCTGACTTTACAACATCGCGCTCTTTTCCTTCAATCAGCTCAGTTGTATTAATATTCTTACTTGCAACTACTTTTTGAAGCTTTGTTACATCACAGAAATTCTTTGCGGCAAACTTTTCTAAATCAGTCTCAGTTCCCGTAACCGCTATAGGCTCCGGGTCATTTGGTACAATTGACTTTATACTTACATCAATTGTTTTTGCAACATCATAAGTGTTACGCAGAGCGGTATGTGAATATCCCTCTTTCATAAGCTCTGTATACTCTGATTTATATTCTGCGTCAAGCTTGTCCTCGAACAACTTGTATATCTGCAGCTGGAAGCTTGCTTCTTCTTCGCTTCCGTATGCCGATACATATTCTTTATATTCGGCAGGTGTTATCTCAGCAGCGATTGACGCTCTTGCTATGCGCACGCTGTCGAGTATGTTATATCCGGCCTTTTCGCAAGCAACAAAAAATGCTGTCTTCCAAGTGATAATACTTGCAGACAGCGTCCTTTTCCTCATCGGTAAGCTCGCTGTACTGTCCGATTTTCGTAAGACGCGCCGTATTTATGCGGTCTTTTATCATTATCGGATAATCTGCGGTCGTAACATCTACTTCTTTTTCTTCATTTCCCGTTGCGTAGACTGTTCCTGTAAGGGGCAGGATGCTGAAAAGCATCACTAATGTCAGGACTATTGCTGTTAATCGTTTAAGTTTCATAATGTCTCCTTTTTATCACTTGTACAGATGATACTCTGTCCCTCGGCGAACTTCCTTCCTATTAAGTTTTTATGCGTACACTGTATTACGCCTTTTTCTTTGGACTCACCTCCATACTCTCACGCAAACATCGTCAAACTTTTATCAATATCATTGTAACATAACTGTAATATTACGTCAAGGGGTATTTAGAAAAAATTCAGAAAAATCCAGAAATTTACCGACGAGTTTGACAGCCTGGAACAGGAAATAAAGTGAAGCTCCCGCGGTGTGGAAATGAAACCCACACCGCGGGAGCTTGGTATTTGCCGCTCTGTAATCGTTGAGATCCCGCGCATACGCGCGCTCTCACTGCGTTCGAGTTCGACTTCGGGCATTCGCCCTCCGCTCAGGATGACTTTACCGAAGCGAAAGCTATAAAAAAACAGCTATAAAAAAACCGTGTTTTTTGCTTGACATATGACATGAGGTATGGTATATTTATCACGAAGGGAAACGTTTCCCTTAAAATGCTTTAGTTTTTGAAAAGGACGGTGAATGATATGCAGGAAAAGCGTGCATCAGTAAAAGACATAGCCGCAAGGCTTCATATATCACTCTCCACAGTTCACAAGGCGCTTACCGGAAAACCGGGCGTAAGCGAAGCGCGGCGCGAGCAGGTGCTTGAGGTTGCAAGAGAGCTTGGGTATGTTGTGAATACCGCAGCGCAGTCTCTTGCGCGGAAGGACATGACACTCGGAATAATTCTGCCGTCGCAATGGCAGGAATATTTTGCTGAGCTTAAAGACGGAATGGAAGATGAAATCTCTTCCCTCTCAGAAATGCGGCTTCGCGGTGAGTTCTATTATATCAACGATAAATCAACAGTGGATGAAGTCCGCGATTGGATAAAGCGTAGCGGAGCTGACCTTCTACTCATCTGCTCATCAAGCGCAAAACTCAAAAATACATTACTCCGCGCTACCGAGTCGTTGCCTGTTCCTGTTTTCCGTGCAGGCGGCGGAATTGATAACCCAAACAGCGTTTGTGATGTTACCATTGATGCTCCGCTATCAGGACAGCTTGCCGCTGATTTTCTGTACTGCGTAAAGGGCGCAGACATGAAAGCAGCTGTTTTTACAGGTTCTCTCGACACAGACATTCACAGTGCAAAAACAGATGCTTTTATCCGTCGGACAACCGAGCTTGGCGGGTGCGTTGTTTCGGTGTGCGAAACGGATGATAATGAGGCTCTTGCCCACCGGAAGGTCTGTGAGTTGTTCCGTCAAGCTCCCGACACCAACTGCATCTATATAAACACCTCGACCTCAAAATCCGTTTGTAGATATATAGATGAAAATAAACTTTGCGGCGAGGTTACGGTTGTCGGCACAGATGTGTATGACGAGCTTTGCGAAAACATGAAGCGCGGCATTATGCAGGCAACAATTTATCAGAATCAGCGGAATGTCGGACGCTGCGCTGTGCGATGTGCATATGAATATCTGTACTCAAAAAACAGCTACGGAAGCTGTGATAAGGAGCAGGAAAGAAATATTCTTATTTCTCCCACTCTTCTTCTCAGAGCGAATATAGAACAGCGCTAAGCTTTCTATATTTTTTCCGGCTTTAGAGAAACGTTTCCCCAAAGCCGGAAAATGTGTTTTTAGAGAGCTGCAATAAAAGAATCTGTAAGAATTTCAATGAAATTCTTTGATTATAATGAAAGGAATGACTGTAAATGAAGTTAAAAGGCAAGGTTGCGGTAATAACAGGCGGAGCCTCCGGAATCGGCGAAGCCGGCACACGCAGATTTTCTGCTGAAGGAGCGCAGGTTGTTATCCTCGACGTAAACGAAGCTGCAGGAAAAGCGCTTGAGGGTGAGCTTTGTGACGTATGGTTTATAAAAACCGACATTTCCGACGAAGCCTCCGTCAAAGCTGCATTTGAACAGATAGCACAGAAGCACGGTAAGGTGGATGTGCTTTACAACAATGCATCTGTATTTTTAGGCGGACGCGACAATATTCTTGACGAGGTTGAGGGGGGCACATGGAAAAAGGTGCTCGCAATCAATCTTGACGGAACATACCACTGCACTAAATTTGCAATTCCGCTTATGAAGGAGCACGGAGGAGCAATAATCAACACTGCATCGAGTGCAGGTGTTGTAGGCATTCCCGGATGTGCAGCGTATACGGCAACAAAGGGTGCGACAGTTACGCTTACCCGCTCGCTTGCAGTTGACTACGGCAAATACAACATCCGCACAAATTGCATTGCACCTGCGGCGATTGAAACCGAGATGGTAAAAGAAAGCAACTTAAACGACCCGAACTTTGACAACGAGTTTTTCTTAAAACAAATAACTCCTCTTAAGCGTTGGGGCAAGCCTGAAGATGTTGCAGCACTTGCGGCATTTTTAGCTTCCGATGATGCGAGTTATTTAAACGGCGTTATAATCCCCTGCGACGGCGGGATAACAATAAACGGCACAGTAAATAAAGAAATATAAAGGAGAAGCGACATGGGCAAGAAAGAACAGCAATGCAGGCAGAACCTGAAAACAATGATCATTATGCGTGAGTTTGAACGCGTTATCAAGGACCTTGCAAACGAAGGCTTTGTTGACGGTGCGGTTCACTGCTATACCGGCGAGGAGGCGTGCGCACTCGGCGTTTGCCTGAACTTAAACGAAGATGACTATGTATTTTCCACGCATCGCGGACACGGTCACGCAATCGCAAAAGGACTTGACCTAAAAAAGATTTTTGCAGAGCTTATGGGTAAGGCAAGCGGCGTTTCAAACGGCTATGGCGGTTCAATGCATCTTTTCAATCCAAAGCTCGGATTTATGGGAGGAAACGGAATCGTCGGCGGCGGTGTTCCTGTTTCAATCGGCACAGCATATGCATCAAAGTATTTAAACGACGGAAAGGTTACCGTCTGTTTCTTCTCTGAAGGGGCATCAAACGAAGGTTGGTGCCATGAGGCAATGAACATGGCTTCACTCTGGAAACTGCCGATAATTTTTGCCTGCGAAAACAATCTGTTTGCGGCAACAACGCCGTCATACAAAACGCTTGCAAATCCGGATATTTTTGAGCGTGCAAAGGCGTATGATATGGTTGGCGTGAAGTGCGACGGAAACGACCTCGACGAATGTATAAAGACTTCTAAAAAGGCAATTGACCGCGCAAGGCGTGGTGATGGTCCAACGCTTATAGAATTCAAGACATATCGCGTTGAGGGGCACTGCCGCGTTATACGTGACCTTGAAATTTTCCGTCCCAAGGAGGTTGTTGCGTGGTGGGCAGACCACGACCCGATTAAAGTTTATTCCGAGCGCCTTATTGAAAAAGGAATTATTGATGCCGACGAAATGGCAGTTATTGTAAAAGAGGTTGAAAACGAAATCAACGATGCAATACAGTTCGGCAAGGAGGCTCCCCTGCCCGACACGGCAGACTTTCTCAAAAAAATCAGTGCGAGGTATGCAATATGAAAAAGATACATATGCTTGATGCAGTTAATGAGGCGATACATGAAGAAATGGCTCGTGACGAGCGCGTTTTCGTCATTGCAGAGGATATCGGTGAATACGGCGGCGTCTGGAATGCGACGCGAGGACTTTACGAAAAATACGGCGCAATACGCGCTATGGACACCCCTATATCCGAAGCCGGATTTACCGGACTCTGCGTAGGCGCGGCAATGGCAGGACTCCGCCCTGTCACAGAAATTATGTATATGGACTTTATAACGGCGTGTATGGACCAGCTTGTAAACCAGGCAGCAAAGGCAGACCTTATGTCCGGCTGGCAGATTGAGCTTCCGATAACTGTCCGTGCGCAGTATGGCTCAGGCTCCCGCGAGGCTGCACAACATTCACAAAGTTTAGAGGGATGGTTCTGCACAGTGCCGGGATTCAAGGTTATCATTCCATCAAATGCATATGATGCAAAGGGGCTTCTAAAATCTGCAATACGCGACAACACACCGTGTATTTTTATGGAAAACAGAAATCTCTATTACACCCCGATAGAGCTTCCGGATGAAGAATATCTTATCCCGCTCGGAAAAGCAAACATTCTACAGGAAGGAAATGACATCACAATTGTCACCTACGGAATGGGCGTTCCTGTATGCGAAAAGGCAATCAAAAAGATGCCGGAGGCATCGGTTGAGCTTATCGACCTCCGCACAATAGTTCCACTTGATATGGAAACAGTTCTGAATTCCGTAAAGAAAACAGGCAGGCTTCTTATTGTTCACGAGGCAACGCCGGGCTTCTCAGTGGGTTCAGAGATTGTGCGCCGCGTTGTGGAAGAAGGCTTTGATTATCTCGATGCAGAGCCACTTGTTTACGGAAATCTGCGCACGGCAATGCCGTTTGCCGGAAACCTTGAAGATGCTGTTTTGATTAATCCGGACGGGGTTCTGGAAAAGATGAAGTATCTTCTCACCGGTGTTTGCTGAAGCTATGTAAATATCCCGCGGGGTGGAAAATTCCACTCCGCGGGAGTTCTTTATATTATATAAATTTATCTTGCAAGAAGAAAGTATCCAATGACGAGAATACCGAGAATTATGCGGTAAACACCGAAGGCTTTGAAATCGTGCTTGCGGACATAGCCGGTAAGAAACTTTACCGAAACGAGCGACACAACATACGCCGTAATCATAGAAACCGCGAGGATTATCCATTCACTGGACGACATAATATAATCGTTTGTGATAATTTTAAGAAAGCTTACACCGAACATAACAGGAATTGCAAGGAAGAAAGAAAACTCTGCCGCAACGCTTCTTGATGTTCCGAGAAGGATTGCGCTGAGGATTGTAGCACCTGAGCGCGACGTTCCGGGGATGATTGAAAGAACCTGAAAAAGACCTATGTAAAGCGCGGTTTTGTAGGTCATATCTTCCATATTTGCAACCTTTACGGGCTTGTTTTTACGCTCAATTATAATAAATGCAATACCGTATACAACAAGCATTATGCTGACAACAAAGGGAGTTGAAACTGCATCCATTGCATCGTTAAACAAAAGCCCGAGCACTGCGGCAGGGATGCAGGCAACAATAACCTTAAACCACATCTGCCACGTCTGCTTTTTCTCGATAGCTGACTTTGAGGGCGAGAACGGATTGAGCTTTTTAAAATACAGCGTAGCGATTGCCAGAATCGCACCGAGCTGAATCACATACAGAAAAATCTGTGATGAGAAAAAGCTCTTTTCGTCTATACCCATAAGCTCATTGACCAAAATCATATGCCCTGTACTGCTTATGGGAAGCCATTCCGTTATACCTTCGACTATACCTGTAATTATTGCTTTTAAAATATCCATAATAATCACCACTGTAAATGTATTCAGATTTCTTACTTTCTATGCTCCATATTCTGCATTATTCTCTCAAAAGCTTTCAGAACAAGCCACAGCAAAACAATTTCGATAGGCAGAAGCGCAATATTTTTAACAACGCGCTCAAGAAGCAGGACAATATATGCCTTGCCGTAAAGATTTGACAGCCAGTATGTATTGAGCGCAATATTCACGCCGATATTGACCACGGTTTTAGAGGCGATTACACGCCAGATACGAAGAGGCTTTTCATAAAGAAAAATTGCAAAGACAAGCACCGTGAGCATCGTGGAAAGCGTAAAGCCGAGGTGCAGCGGACCTGCCGGACGTATCACATATGCGATAAGGTCACACGCAAGCGCAGCAAGAGTTCCGGTAAAATGCCCGAAGCGATACCCTAAAAGCCCAAGAACCAGAAACGAAAAAGTGAGCTGCATGGTCGGGGTAACATAGACCGATGCTGTGTCAATTGCAACATAGAGCGCAACAAGCACGGCACACATTGCGAGGGAATGAATGTTTTTGATTTCGCCAAGCGAGGATTTGATACGGTTTTGCATAATTTTAGTCCTCCTTTGTTAAATTTTGGTACAACAAAACCTGACACAAAGAGGACAGTAAGCCGTATTTGCAGCGGGATGCGGAAACATCACGGCAACGCATAACGCGCTTTCGTCCGCACGACAACTCCCCGTTCGCACGGCACTTAACCCGATATTCCCTACTCTGCCTTTTTGTGATAAAAACAGTATACCATAAAAAGTATACTGTTACAAGTGTTATTTTAAAA
>JAFQVE010000153.1 GCA_017408185.1 Oscillospiraceae bacterium
AAGTCTGAATAAATTCAGACAGGTAAGAGGAAAAAGTTAAGAGTGAAGAGGTATGGTACAAAATGCAATGCATTTTGATTTTATAATATATTTTTTTGTGCCTTCAACGCAGTGAAAGGAATGGTTATAAAAATGAATAAAAGTAATGTTTTGCAGATGATGAAATTCACGCTGTTTTCAATTTCTGCGGGAGTGATACAGGTCGGCTCATTCACGGTATTCAACGAGGTTTTTCGCTGGAGCTACTGGCCGGGGTATCTTGTCTCTCTCATTTTGTCGATAATATGGAATTTTACCTTCAACCGCCGGTATACTTTTAAGTCTGCGGCGAACATACCTGTGGCGATGACGAAGCTTTTTGCCTTTTATGCTGTCTGTACCCCTCTTTCAACTTGGGGCGGGCATCTGGCGGAGAGCGCGGGAGTTAATGATTACATAATCTTGATTGTAACGATGCTTCTCAATTTCATAACGGAGTTTTTATTCTCCAAGTTCATAATTTATAAAAATCAGGAAAATACAAGAGTGGAAAAGCAGGCGGGAAAATGATTGAACACAACAAATTTACAAAGGGAATAGCGGACGGAATGCCGATTTGTCTCGGATATCTCTCCGTTGCCTTTGCGTTTGGTATATTCGCCGTTGAGAGCGGTCTTTCTGTTTTTGAAGCAGTTCTCATTTCAATGACGAATGTAACAAGCGCAGGTCAGCTTGCTGCTGTGCCGATAATGGTCACGGGTGGAACGCTCATAGAGCTTGCAGTGTCGCAGATTGTGATAAATCTGCGATATGCGCTGATGTCGGTTTCGCTTTCGCAGAAGCTGGGCGAGAGCATACGCTTGCCGGACAGGTTTTTAATATCATTTGTAAACACAGACGAGGTTTTTGCGGTTGCGAGCGAAAAGACCGGCACAGTCGGACGAAAATATATGTACGGGCTTATTCTTATGCCGTATCTCGGTTGGAGCATCGGCACGCTCATCGGTGCGGCGGCGGGAAATATTCTTCCTGCGGCTGTGGTTTCTGCACTCGGCATTGCGATTTACGGAATGTTTGTTGCGATAGTTGTTCCCGTGATGAAGGTGAACAGACGTTGCCTTGTGTGCGTGCTGTTCGCTGTTGCGCTGTCCTGCGCGTTTAAGTATTTTCCGTATCTAAAAGAGGTGCCGTCCGGATTCACGGTTATCATCTGCGCCGTAGTGGCAAGCGCGTTGTTTGCGGTTGTTGCACCCGTGAAGATAGAGGAGGGCGAAGAAAATGTATAGCTTTCCGGTGTATCTTATAGTCATGGCGGGGATAACGTATCTTATCAGGATGCTCCCGCTTGTGCTTATAAAAAAGAAAATTCAAAATCGCTTTATCATTTCGTTTTTGTATTACATACCGTATACCGTGCTTGCGGTTATGACGGTTCCTGCAATTTTTTATTCGACGTCATCGCCCGTTTCTGCCGCAATCGGATTTGCGGCGGCAGTGGCGCTTGCCCTGCGCGGAAAGAGCCTTCTCACCGTTGCGGCGCTGTCCTGCGCTGTGGTATTCTGCACGGAATGGATAATGAGGATGATGTAACTTTCCGCCTGTGCAAATTATACTTGTACAGGCGCTTTTTATGTGATATAATGAGTTTACGAAGTAAACTCAATGAATTGCCTTGCGGCATGAATTGAAATCATAGATTTCATGAATTAAGCCTGTGGCTCATGAATTGCACTTCGTGCATTTGATGGAATTTAATTCACAGACAGGGGATACGGATATGGTATCAAAAATTTATACGCTCGGTCTTTCGGGAGCAAGCGGGTTTATAGTAACTGCAGAGTGTGTTCTGTCCGGCGGAATGATGGGGTTTGAGGTGATCGGTCTTGCCGATACGGCGGTCAGGGAATCGCGGGACCGCGTTCGCGCCGCGGCAAAAACGCTTCCCCTTCGCTTTCCGTCAGGGCATATAACGGTAAATCTCGCACCTGCCGGCAAAAAAAAGGAAGGCGCGGTGTATGACCTTCCGATTCTGCTTTCGGTGCTTGCGTCGGCGCATCAGATAAAATCAGTTCCGGAGAGCTGTGCATTCATCGGAGAGCTTTCGCTTACCGGTGAGCTTCGTCCTGCACGCGGTGTTCTTTCAATGGCGCTTGCGGCAAAGGCGGCAGGTATAAAAACTCTGTTTGTGCCGCGTTCCAATGCGCGGGAGGCGGCTCTTGCAGGAGAAGAGCTTGAGGTTTTTGGTGCGCGTGATGTGTCCGAGGTGGTGAACCACCTAAACGGCGATGCGTCACTTTCCCGTGAACCGCAATGGATTCCGGATGAGAATGAAAATATTTCCATTCCGGACTTTGCGGATGTGCGCGGTCAGGAAAATGTGAAACGTGCGATAGAGATTGCTGCCGCGGGTGGACATAATATTCTGATGATAGGGCCTCCCGGTTCGGGAAAGAGTATGCTTGCATCGCGCATACCGTCTATTCTTCCGGATATGACGCGCGAAGAGGCGCTTGAGGCAACGGAGATGCATTCTCTTGTGGGGCTTGTGTCGGAAGAGAGACCTCTTCTTACGTCAAGACCGTTCCGCGCACCGCATCACAGCACGTCTCCCGTGAGCCTTTCGGGAGGAAGCTCCGCGCTTCGTCCGGGTGAGATTTCCCTTGCACATAACGGCGTACTGTTCCTCGATGAGCTTCCGGAGTTCCGGCGCGATGCGCTTGAGGTTCTGCGACAGCCGATGGAGACCGGCGAGGTTGCAATTTCCCGCGTTGCCGGCACGGCAAACTATCCGGCTCGGTTTATGCTCGTCTGTGCGATGAATCCGTGTAAATGCGGGTGGCACGGCTATGAGAACGGAGTGCATACCTGCACCTGCAGCGAGAGTGCGGTGGAAAAATATATGGGGCGTGTTTCCGGCCCGCTTATGGATAGAATTGATATCCATATAAATGTGCCGAATGTAACCTATGAGGATATGTCAAAAAAAGCGGACGGCGAGCCTTCGGCCGAGATACGCAAGCGCGTAAACCGTGCGCGTGAGCGCGCAAGAGCGCGCGGCGTTGCATGCAATGCGCATCTCTCGCCGCGGAGACTGCACGAGCTTGCAAAGCTTTCCGATGACGCGAAAGAGCTTTTGAAAAATGCGTTTGATGCGCTTGGGCTTACCGGACGGTCATATGATAAGATACTGAAGCTTTCCCTTACCATTGCCGATATGGCGGAGTCGGACATTATCTGTGCCGAGCACATTGCCGAGGCAATTCAATACCGTTCTCTTGACAGGAGTGAAAACAGATGAAGAAAATAATATGTTTTGCAATGGCTTTCGCGATTTGCTTATCTTTCGGTGCGTGCAGTATGTCGCCGCGCGAGGATTATATTTCCGGCATAAGCTTTGACCCGGCAGATTACGATACCGGAGCGCTTGCGAGGTATGAAAACAAGCTCTACGGAATAATTCTTGAGTATCCGGAAAAATATGAGCGTGTAGGAAATTTTGACCTTGACGGATATATCACGTTTGAAGGCGATGATGTTGCAATAAGCGTATATGTCCCCGATATGGAAAACAACGATATTCTGACGGCTCAGGAGTACACCGAGAGCGTACTTGAGCTTACGGGAAGCCGTCCGGCAAAGTACGGAAAGTGCAGCGGATCAAAGGTTGTTTCAGAGGATGATGAAAGAGTCAGGGTTGACTTTATCGTCAAGGGCGTTGATGCCTTCTATCGCTTTGCTTATGAGGCTCCTGCGGAAGGATTTACAGAAGAAAATGAGGATTTTCAGTCTGTTATGAGCTCTATTCGTATTGATGACGGCATTTACAATAAGCTTACGCGTATGTCAAGCCGGTATACCGTGCTTTTGGAGTATGCAAAGAGCATGCAGTATATCACCGATGCAAACTATGCAAACCACTGCCTGAACACCTTTGAAATGTCAAAGGATGAGCGGCATAAGAATGATGCGCTCTCCACCTCTGCAAACATCCGCGCAGAGCTTATGAAGATTATAGAGCACGAGCGGGATGAGGATGAGGGATATGATTCGATGTGGGAAGAAATAACCACGGAAGCGCAGGAGGTAATTGATGCGTGTCTTCGTGCGGAAGAAGCAGTAAAGAGCGGAAACTATGAAGAAGCGCAGAGAATCGCGCGTATGGAGTTTTCGTACGACCTTTCCGATAAGTGCTCAAGGTTTATTGAGACGATAAACGCTGAAATTTCGGAGTATTGATAAATACGGGGCAGGAGTAGGTAATAACTCCCGTAAACAAAAATCAACAATGACTTGCCGGAAAATGTATTTTCCGGCAAGTCATTGTATGTTGGTAAAAACAGATTTTTGATTTCATCAGTCGCGTCTCACGCGCCACCGGATGAGATGGAATATGATTTTTCGATAGTCTAAGCCTTTTTCTAACGGAGAAGGCTTTTTATTTGTTTAGACAGTATGAAGGTGATATGAATTAAAAACTTCAGGAGTACAAAGTCAGCATTCGTCAAACATCAGGAATTTATATACGGGAACATCTAAGGTGGTTGCAATATCAAATAATGTGTCAAGAGATATGGCTTTATTTATGTTAGGAGCTTCAACATGACCGATGAAGGCAGGAGTACGCTCTATTTTTTCAGCAAGCTGTTCCTGCGTTAATCCTCTAAACTTGCGATAATATGCTATTTTCAAACCCAACTGTAAATATTCAGATTCATATATGGCTTTCATCTTCCGTCACCTCATTATATATTTTAACAAATATAAAAAATATTGACATGAGCGAAAGGATATGTTATACTATCTGTAAGATATAAAAACATATTCTAAATATTTTGTGCAGCTTCTCTTTTTGCTTTATACCCATGTCAAACCTTTGACCAGTTGTATTGCGTTTCCTCTACATCAGGATTGAGAGACAATAACCAGTTGATAATCGCGATATGAAATTTCCGATAGTTTTAGAATAAGGTTATTTTTTGATGTAGATATTGGTTATGCTTTGCTATATTCATGAATATATGTTTGCAACCCAGATTAGTGCTCGTCTGCGACGGGATAAATATAGAAAAGAGTTTATATTATATAGGAGGTTGATGTTATGGTAACTAATGAAAAAACAAAGAAAAAACCGCTTATTATGGGAGTGATTTTACTTTGCCTCATATCAGTTGCTACGCTTTTTGTAGTCAACAGTCAGCGCAAATTAAAATATTACGAAGAAGCAATTTCTTTATTTAATCAAAATCAATATGAACAGGCCGCAGAAATTTTTGAAAAGATTGGATACTATAAAGATTCTTCAGACTTTGAAGATAAATGTCGGATAAAAATGGGAGAGACTTATCTTGCGAGCAGTGATTATGAAAAGGCAAAAGTAGAATTTACAAAAATAAACAACAGTAACCGGTCAAAACAACTGATCAATAAATCGAAATATGCAGAAGCAGAAATGCTGTTTAATGATGGAAATTACGATAGAGCCATAGAACTTTTTAGTGAATTGGGAGGTTATTCAGATAGTATTAATTATGTTGAAAGATGTGGGATAGCGTTAAAATATAAAAAATTTGATTATTCCGGTAATGGAAATGAACATTTGGATTTTTATGATTACTATGGATACGGGGATAAGATAGAAAACTATATAGAGGCAGAGTCATATCTTTCTTTTGCTTATGGAAAATGGTATGATGCAAATGATCAAGAAATAAGTATATCGCCTACACAGTTTAACGGTAAAGCGTATGGAGTGTATGCATTAGCAAATAGATCAGCGTTGATATATATTTATGAAAATGCGGATGAGGTGTATGAATTATATGGTTATCATGATTATATAGTGGGGGAAAGGCTGGAAGTATCACCGTACCGGGAACATGAAAAAACAATTAATTATGGTTCTTTCTCCACGATGGAATACGAACAAGAAAAGGAGAAAATACCCAATTATGCAGACCGTGTAATCGTTGACAAAACGGTTGCAAAAGCAAAAGAGCGGCTATCATACGGATATAGCGGAACCGAGCGTTTGTATCATTCTTGTACTGTGAACAGTTCCTCTGTTAGTTATGATTGGAATACTCGTACGTACACTTGCAATGTATCAATCACATACTCTTCAAATGTCTTTGATTTCTGGGGAACATCGTCGAATACATATGATGTAGTTGCTACATACACAGATACAGGAAGTGAATTAGTTGCCACAAGTTTTGACATATTTTAGTTGGCAGAGGTTGAATTATCAGGCAAATAAAATTCAGTAATGTAAATAACAAAACGATTCATGATGAAAGGAGTATTTTTATGAGTTTGTTAAGAGAAGTGCTTTTCTCAGCAGCGCAGCACATCGACAACACAAGTAAAGAATGGGTATCAACAGAGAGGAGTGAGAGCGACGGCCACGAGGTTGAGATTGTAAAATTTCGAGCAAAAAGAGTTCATAATAGGGCGACCACTATTTATGAATCAGTCGTGAAAATAAAAGATAATTCATATATTTCTGTCAAGAATCCTCACGGAACGTTTGATTTTTTAAAATCAGATATTGTAGGAATGGAAACAAAAATGATCTGCTTTTTTCCGATATTCTTTACGGTCTTCCCAATTTTATTGGGTGTTCTTATGTTGATTGGACTGGTTTCATCTTTTATGCAAGGCGATGGAGTTCCTTTGAGCCACTTATTTATAACGCTTCTGCTGTTTGCAAGTCCGATTTTTACTGCTTTGATTAGAACAATAAAGATCAAATTAAAAAATGGTTCGATAGTAAAGGTGTATTACAACACAAAAGAAGACCCGGCTGTCCTTTTTGAAAAGCTTAAAGGGTAGGAACAAACAAAGGAGGAAAATTTAATATGAAATATTGTACAAACTGTGGTGCAAAAATCGAAGTTGGTATGGCGATGTGCCCTAATTGCGGGACAAGTCAGGTAAAAAGCTTCGGGCTCTTAAGTAGGTCTTTTGTTGGTATATTTGACATTGTTGCTGGCGGAATAACAACCTTGGCAGGTTTGGTATATTTTGTCGGAGGGGCTGTTGACTTTGGATTTTTAGCATCTGGAATAGGATTAATAGTGACCGGGTTCTTTTTCCTAAATGGAAAATAGAATACAAATAAGAAATAAAGTCAAAACTGTATCAACAAGTAAAGTTCGCATAATTACGAAATTCGCGTTATAGGAAGGTGCGTATAGACTATTCCTGGCAATATATTGTTTATGCAATTTTACTTGTTGATACAGTTCTTTTAATTTTGGACAAATGGAATGTGTGTTTTTTAATGTTTGGTTGAAGGAGTCAAATGCTCCATCAACGCTGAAATTTCGGAGTATTGATAATTATTTCCAATTTGTTAAATTTATCCTTGAAATATTCTCCCGTATGCGTTATAATTAATTAACAACAATTTTCGACGCTATACGGGAGATTACATATGCAGCTTCTTGA
>JAFQVE010000154.1 GCA_017408185.1 Oscillospiraceae bacterium
AAAACCTGTGAAGCATCTGCGTATTGCTTGGTAAGAAGTGCGTGGCTTTCGCGGAGCCGCCCTTCAAACTGATTTCTGTATCGCATTGAGAATATTTCGCGGTTTACGGTGTTTACAAAATTTTCAATATGAATGCACCTTGAGGAAAAGTGAATGGGAAAGTCCTTTGCCGAGAGAGTTCCGTTTTCGCGGATTGCGTGGGTTGCGTTGTTTATCGCATCGCGCGTTGCCTCAAAATCGCGCTCCCAGCAGATTTTTGCAAGCGTGCATTTTTTGCATACTTCACGGGATGTCTTTTCAAAAAGGCTTTTTTCATTTTGCGGAGAGTCCGAAGCGCGTCCGCGTGCATCACCGAGGAGGTGTGCAAGGTTGCGGAAGGACTCTGCGGCGAGCTTTAAACGCTCCGAGGTGTATGCACGTATGTGGACATCGCGCCGAGATGCCTGCTTTGCAAAAAAGCGGCGTGAAAAGCGCGCGAAAATGCTCTGCGTGAGGAAAAAAATTATGCACGAGAGAGCAAATGAGATACCGGCGGAAGGAAAAGCTGAAGGATTGAGAAAGACGGACACGAGAAGTGAAAACAGGCAAGAAAGCGTGGCGGCGAGATACTTGTTTCTGCCAAAGAAAAGTGCCGTGCATATTCCGAGAAGACCGTACACCATACAAAAATCTGCTGAAGCTTCAGCCAGAGAGACTGCAAATCCGAGAGAAAGCCCTGTAACGGCACCCGCGCTCATTCCGCCTGTATACGCTGCTAACAGTATGATGCTGCAGGCGAGTATATGACCAACGGATATAAGTTCTGCGATTTTGATGCCGCCGAGGGCTATGGTGAACGCTGCGCACAGCGCAAGTATTCCGGCAGAGAAGTAATTTCCGCGCAGCTTCCGCGAACTGTCGGCATACGGGAACAGAAGAGTACACGCGGCGGCGATAGTTATCTCAAATGCATATACCGCGCAGTCAAAAATCGGAAATCCGGCATCTGCAAGAAAAATCAGATTTATGCACGTTGCCGGAACGATAACCGTCATTGGTGCAAATGCACGCTTCTTTGAAAGAGAAGTATCGGCAAAAACGAAGTGCGCAGTATATATAAGAACGATGCAGGCTATGTATTTAAGTGAATTTATTACATCAATTATGCTGAGATAACCAAGCGTTGCCCCCAAAAGACCGAAGAGCGTTCCGCGGCGCATGCCGAGTACGGCGCTTACGGCAAGTCCGAACGGAGCGGACGTGCCGAGGATAACACCTCTTGAAAGAAGAAAAGACACAAAAAAATTCAGCGGGTAAACAATAAAAGCCGGTGGTATTTTTTCTTTTACAAGGGAAGGAATTTCCTTCAGCGTGAGTTTTTGTTTAACTTCCTTTTTGACATCCATATTATTTTATCATTCCTTTCAAGGTAGAGTATATACTGTTTTTTATAAATAACCTCACGGGAAATGTATGGCGAAAAGAAAAAGATAAATAATAAAATGGGCGTAAGAAGAAAAACGAGGAGAAAACCACTGGAAATTTTTTACAAAAACACGAAAATTGCGATGGATTTTTTTGTCTATAGGCAAAATGAATAAAAAGTTTTTGTTAAAATTTTGTTTTTCTTCCAATTTACTCTTGATATTTGCGTCAAAACATAATAAAATAGTAAATAGCAAAAAATGCACAATTACGAAAGGGGCAAATTCACAATGAGTTTAACAACAAACAAATTTGTAAACGACTGGGTCAACGAAATGGCTGACCTTGTCAAGCCGGATAAGATCGTTTGGATCGACGGCAGCGAGGAGCAGCTTGAGGCTCTCCGCGCAGAGGGTTGCGCTACAGGCGAAATCTATAAGCTCAACGAAGAGAAGCTTCCCGGTTGCTATCTCCACAGAACTGCAATTGACGACGTTGCTCGCGTTGAGGACCGTACTTTCATCTGTGCTCCCACAAAGGAAGAGGCAGGCGCAACAAATAACTGGATGGATCCTGCTGAGATGTACGCAAAGCTCAGAAAGCTTTACGACGGCAGCATGAAGGGCAAGACAATGTATGTTCTCCCGTTCTCTATGGGTGTTGTAGGTTCTCCGTTTGCGAAGCCGGGTATCGAAATCACGGATTCTATCTATGTTGTTCTTAATATGGCTATTATGACACGCATCGGCAAGGCTGTTCTTGACAACCTTGGCGACAGTGCTGATTTTGTTCACGGTCTTCACAGCCGTGCAAACATGGATCCTGAGGAGAGATATATTGTTCAGTTCCCGCAGGATAACACAATCTGGTCTATCAACTCCGGTTACGGCGGCAACGTTCTTCTCGGTAAGAAGTGCTTTGCTCTTCGTATTGCTTCCTATCAGGGCAAAAACGAAGGCTGGATGGCAGAGCATATGCTCATCCTCGGTGTTAAGCTTCCGAGCGGTGAGAAAAAATATATCGCAGCAGCGTTCCCGTCTGCTTGCGGAAAGACCAACCTCGCTATGCTTATTCCGCCGAAGGAATACCTCGATAAGGGATATGAGGTTGAGTGCGTAGGCGACGATATCGCATGGATTCGTGTTGGTGATGACGGTCGTCTCTGGGCTATCAACCCCGAAGCAGGCTTCTTCGGTGTTGCTCCGGGAACAAACCTTAAGTCTAACCCGAATGCTCTTAAGTCTTGCCTTAAGGGTACAATCTATACAAACGTTGTTCACAACCTTGATGACAACACCGTTTGGTGGGAAGGTCTTGATAAGAACCCGCCGAAGAATGCTCTTAACTGGAAGGGCGAGAAGTGGGACTGCGAGTCCGGCGAGAAGGGGGCACATCCCAACAGCCGTTTCACAGCTCCGGCATCAAATTGCCCGTGCATTTCTCCGGAATTTGAGAACCCGAAGGGCGTTCCGCTCTCTGCTATCGTTTTCGGCGGACGCCGTGCAAAAACTGCTCCGCTCGTTTACCAGTCATTTGACTGGAACCACGGTGTATTCGTAGGTTCTGCTATGGCTTCCGAGACAACTGCTGCAGCTGCAGGTGCAGTCGGCGTTGTTCGTCGTGACCCGATGGCTATGCTTCCGTTCTGCGGATACAACATGGGTGACTATTTCAACCACTGGATTGAAATGGGCAAGAAGATCACAAAGAAGCCGAAGATCTTCAACACAAACTGGTTCAGAACAAGCGATGACGGCAAGTTCCTCTGGCCGGGATTCGGTGACAACCTCCGTGTTCTTGAGTGGATCCTCAAGCGCTGCGATGATGAAATCGGCGCAGACGAGACAGCTATCGGTTATGTTCCGAAGGCTGAGGATATCAACCGTGAGGGTATCGAGGATGAGGTAACTCTCGATGTTCTTAAGGAGATTCTCTCCGTTGATCCGCAGCTCTGGAAAGAGGATGCTGCAAACCTCGAAGAGTTCTATGCTAAGATTCAGAGTGTAGGCAACAGAATGCCGAAGGAAATGTATGATCAGCTCGAAGCTCTCAAGGCTCGTCTTGATAAGTAATTTCATAAAGCAATAAGTAAAGCGGCGGTGCATTTTGCACCGCCGCTTTGATGTACAAAAAAGGAAAAAACTCTTGACTTTTTGCGTGGCATAAATTATAATATAGGTGTGGCGAAAAGTGAGGTGAAAGTATGTCACCACGAACGGGCAGACCTAAAGCGGAAAATCCCAAGGATGTTCGTTATAGCATAAGGCTTGATGCAGAAACTGAAAAAAAACTGCAAGAATACTGCAAAAAGCATGAAATAACGAAAGGAGAAGCAATTCGACAAGGGATACGCATGCTTATGAATGCCGAAAAATGAAAAATAACAGCCACTTACCCCTGTTAAAAGTTTGTAGCTGTTATCTTTCCCGACAGAGAAAGCTCCGTCTGTAAATATTATAATATAGGCGTAGCCTTCTGTCAAATACATTTTTTGATAGGAGAATGATATGGACAATTTAGTTGAGTTGGAAAAAATACTTGATAACATAGTTTTTCTTTCGGATACGTTTCTTGCGCTGGAGCTTGCCATGCAGAATAATTCTTGCGTGATTCCG
>JAFQVE010000155.1 GCA_017408185.1 Oscillospiraceae bacterium
ACACCTGCAGCGACGCTTGACTCGCTTGTTATCTTAAAGAGACCTGCCTTTGCAGTGTTATCAAGGTGCGTACCACCGCAAAGCTCAAGAGAATAATCGCCCATCGTTACAACACGGACGGTATCGCCGTACTTTTCGCCGAAGAGAGCCATTGCGCCGAGCTTCTTTGCCTCTTCAATCGGCATTTCACGGACAAGAACCTCAAGCCCTGCAAGAATATTTGCGTTTACTTCAGCCTCAACCTTGGCAATCTCTTCTGCAGTCATCGGTGAGAAATGAGTAAAGTCAAAGCGGACGCTGTCCGGTCCGACAAGAGAGCCTGCCTGCTCGACATGGGTGCCGAGAGCGTTGCGAAGTGCCTTCTGGAGAAGGTGCGTTGCAGAGTGAGCACGCTCGGTTGCCGCACGGCGAAGTGCGCAAACTTCGGACTTAACTGCATCGCCCTTTGCAATGCTTCCTTCCGTCACCTCTCCGATGTGGAGGAACTTGCCATCCTTTGTTTTCTTTACGTTGTTTATTTTAACTGTGCCGGTTTCTGTCTTTATTGTCCCCTCATCTGCAAGCTGACCGCCGCTTTCTGCATAAAATGGTGTGCTGTCAAGAACAAGCTCTACCGCGTCGCCTGCGTTTGCAGCTTCAACAACTGCGCCGCCGGAAACAAGAGCAAGAACCTTGCCCTCACCGGAAAGCGAGCTGTAGCCTACAAATTCGGTCTTAACGCTCTTGTCAAGCCCGAGGTCAAGCTTTTCCCATGCGAAGTCGCCGAGTGCTGCCTGAGCGGCACGTGCGCGCTCTCTCTGCTCGTTAAGGCAAGCATCAAAGCGCTCGCGGTCAACGCTCATTCCCTTTTCCTCAAGGATTTCTTCCGTGAGGTCAATCGGGAAGCCGAATGTATCTGCAAGCTTGAATGCATCGTCGCCGGAAAGAATCTTACCGCCGTCCTTTTCAAGCTTTGCAATCATATCTTCAAGGATAGAGAGACCGGCATCAATCGTGCGGTTAAAGCTCTCTTCTTCCATCGTGATAACCTTTTTGATGTATTCTGCCTTCTCGGAAAGCTCCGGATATGCGCCACAGCTTTCATGAATAACGGTATCGCACACATCGTGGAGGAAGGTTCCCTTGATACCGAGGAGACGTCCGTGACGTGCCGCGCGGCGGAGAAGACGGCGGAGAACATAACCGCGGCCTTCGTTAGACGGCATAACACCGTCGCATACCATCATCGTAGTAGACCGGATATGGTCAGTGATGATACGGAGCGATACGTCCGTCTTATCGTTTTCGCCATAGTGTGCATTTGCAATGCGGGAGATATGCGCAGTAACGTTTCTTACGGTGTCAACATCAAAGAGTGACGGAACGCCCTGCATAATGCAGGCGAGACGCTCAAGCCCCATACCTGTGTCGATATTCTTCTGCTTAAGCTCTGTGTAGTTGTTGTTGCCGTCGTTATTGAACTGAGTGAAAACGAGGTTCCAGAACTCAACGTAGCGGTCGCAATCACAGCCTACCTTACAGTCAGGCGAACCGCATCCGTTTTCCGGACCGCGGTCAAAATAGATTTCCGAGCACGGACCGCACGGACCTGCGCCGATTTCCCAGAAGTTGTCTTCCTTACCGAGGCGAACCATATGAGACGGGTCAACGCCATGCTCATTTACCCACATATTGTAGGTTTCATCGTCATCAAGATATACAGAAACATAGAGCTTGTCCTTCGGAATTTCAAGCACCTCTGTTACAAACTCCCACGCCCACTTTGTCGCGTCTGCCTTGAAATAATCTCCGAAAGAGAAGTTTCCGAGCATTTCAAAGAACGTACCGTGGCGTGATGTTTTTCCTACGCGCTCGATATCCGGTGTACGGATGCACTTCTGGCACGTTGTTACACGAGTGCGCGGCGGGGTTGCCTCGCCCGAGAAGAACGGCTTCATCGGTGCCATACCCGAATTTATAAGCAGCAGCGAATTATCGCCCTGCGGGAGCAGCGGGAAGCTCTTAAGGCGAAGATGCCCCTTGCTCTCAAAAAACGAGAGATACTTCTCGCGAAGTTCATTTAATCCCATGTACTTCATTGTCTTTAACCTCCGATATATGAAATATGTTTTTATACATTATTATACAAATACCATTATACACCCATACACACCGTAATGTCAAACAATAATCTGCTTTTCAGGCAAAAAAATATGCTGTCGGACATTTGCGTTTTTTGTTTTTTTGTGGTATCATATATATTGATTTTTCACACAGGAGATAATTTGTATGCAAAGTAAGAAAAAGCCCTGCCCACGGCTTTATCGCGCGGTCAGATGGCTTGTGAAAGTGATATATCCCAAAACAACCGTCTCGGGAATTGAAAATCTGCCGGATGAACCGGTGATAATCGTCGGCAACCACACCCAGCTTCACGGGCCCATCGTCAGCGAGCTGTATCTTCCCTTTCCGCGCAGGATATGGTGTGCCGGGCAGATGATGAGCCTTTCCGAGGTTCCCGGCTACGCATTTTCGGATTTCTGGTCACAAAAGCCGCGGTATCTTCATCCGTTTTTCCGGCTTCTGTCATATATAATCGCTCCGCTTTCCGTTCTTATCTTCAACAATGCGCACACCATCGCAGTTCACCGTGACTCACGAATTCTCTCTACCTTTAAAGAAACCGTGGCGTGTCTTAAAAACGGAGAAAGCATTGTCATTTTTCCGGAGCATGACGTAAAATATAACAACATCGTATACGAATTTCAGGAAAACTTTATCGACGTTGCGCGCCTTTACCATAAGAGAACGGGCAAAGAGGTTTTATTTGTGCCGATGTATGTTGCACCAAAGCTTAAAAGCGTTTATCTCGGAAAGCCTGTGCGTTTTAATGCAAATAACGACATCGCCGACGAGCGGAAGAAGCTTTGCCGGCAGCTCGCCGATGCGATAACAGATATTGCCGTGAATCTCCCGCCGCACACCGTTGTCCCTTATCGGAACATTCCGAAAAAGCTTTATCCCATAAACAGACTACCGGAGGACCCCCTGCAATGAAGAAACCAGCCGTTGATTACAGAAATTTTCGCCTTTCAAAAATAAATTCACCCGAGTTTTCGCATCTTAAATTGCTTATCGGGTGGGTTGTATATTTTGTTATGTATTTTCTCACAGAGCGCCTTATTCCAATTGAAAGCTGCCATGTTATACACTCTCGCCTTGACGATATGATTCCGTTCTGTGAATATTTTGTTATTCCGTATGTCGGATGGTATTTTCTCGTTTTCGGCTCACTTCTGTATTTTCTTTTCTATAATGTTGAAAGCTTTACGCGACTTCAGAAATACATAATCTTCACGCAGGTTGTTGCGATGGCGATATACATTCTTTATCCGAGCATACAGCTTCTGCGTCCCGATGCGTTTCCGCGTGACAATATATTCTCCCGCCTTGTCGGCGTTCTCTATGCCGCCGATACGAACACCAATGTTTTCCCATCGCTCCATGTCGGTTACTCCATAGCCATAGCATCGGTATGGCTGAAAGAAAAGAGCGCGGGCGTTTTGTGGAAAAGCTTTGTGGTTGTTTTTGTAGTGCTCGTTTGTCTTTCAACCGCGTTTATAAAGCAGCACTCCGTTCTTGACGGCTTTGCCGCCGCGATAATGTGTCTCATTGCTGAGGTGATTGTATACCGGGACTTTTGGAAGAAGAAAATAAAGCATTGACATTGTGTATTTTTTGTGTATAATATAAATTATAGAGGGTGATACTAATGAAGTCTCGTGATCTAATAAAAAAACTCGAATCAGCAGGCTTTGAATTTGAACGCCATGGTGGTAATCATGATATATATCGACGAGGTTCCGACA
>JAFQVE010000156.1 GCA_017408185.1 Oscillospiraceae bacterium
CTTCGGTGGGCTGACGGTCGGCGTAAATACGCGCAGTATCGACAAAAACCTTACCGATGCCGGCGGAAATATGCGTATAGATTACGCTATGGAAATAAATAATTCGATAGCGGGCGAAAGCGCACTGTGTATGGATATACGCGAAGCTGCGCCGGAAATTGTAAATTAAAATACGGAGGATAAGATAATGAAAAGAAAAGCATTGAAAACCATCGCACTTGTTCTTGCAATTGCAATGTCGCTCTCTCTTTGCGCATTTGCCGCAGAGGTGGATTACGGCAAGAAGCTTGATGAAGCGTTGGAGCTGTATAAGAACAACGGGCTTTATTCCAACAACGAAACAGATTATGTCCGCGAGGCACTTCTTGAAATGTTCGAGGAGGATGCAGAGCTGTTCTATAAGCTTGTGAACAAAATTTACGGGCGCGACGACAGATATTCAAAGTATATGACTCCTGAAAAATACGAGGAGTCGTATGAGCAGACGAATTCCATGGTAGGTATCGGCGTTGTGATCACCACAACGGATGACGGTTATCTCACCGTTCAGAGCCTTATGGACGGTCCGGCAAAGGCTGCCGGAATTCTTCCGGGTGATAAAATCATTGAGGCTGACGGTATGGATATGACCGGATATCTTCCGGCAGAAGCGGGTGCGTTCATCCGCGGTAAAGAGGGGACGAACGTAAAGCTTAAAATCCTCCGCGGTGAGGAAATGCTTGAGCTTTATGTCCGCCGTGCAAAGGTTGCAACCTCGGATGTAACCTCTGCGTACATAAGCGACAAGATAGGTTATATCGAGCTTTCATATTTCCACGGAATCAACACCTTTATAGACTTTATGGAAGTATATGATGATTTTGAGGAAAAGGGCGTAAATACAATCATTCTCGATCTTCGCAACAACCCCGGCGGTGAGCTTAACTGCCTTATCAATATTATGGATAACGTAATTCCCGAAAAGGAAGTTCCGTATCTTATGGCTTGGCAGACAAAGCCGTTCCTTGTAAAAACCTTCTTTTCCGAGGGATACGGATGGGAGTTTAACAAGTTCATCATTCTTGTAAACGGTCAGACTGCATCCGCTGCAGAGATTATGGCAGGTGCAATGCAGGATTTAGGCTATGCCGTAATTGTCGGCGAGAAAACCTTCGGCAAGGGGCTTGGTCAGCGCCATATCCAGACAAGCGACGGCGATGAGGCAATTATCACGGGACTTGAGCTTAAGCTTCCTGTGCGCGGCTCGTATGACGGCATCGGAATAAAGCCGGATTACGAGGTTTCGATGAAGCTTACACCGTATAAGCTCCCGTATCTTCGTGAGCTTAAGAAAAACACCGATGCAAGCAAGATAAAGACCGATAATGTCCGCGCGATTGAAGAAAGGCTTAAGTGCCTCGGATATTTCTACGGCGAGGCGGACGATGAGTGGGATAAGAGAACCGTTCATGCAATAAACCTCTTCTGCCGCGAAAACAACCTTCCGCAGATAGGATCTGTCTGCAAGTGGGAGCTTATAGAACAGATTGATCACGCAACGCAGAATTTAAAGTATAAATACGTTGCAGAGGATAAACCGCTTGATAAGGCAATCGAGCTTGCCGAAAAGTTTGCAGCATCCGATAAAAAAGCAGTCCGCACAGACAGTAGCAAGATAAACTTTAACGGAAAATAAGAATGCAAGCGCTAAAGGTTTGGCAGAATTGGAGGAAATGTTAAATGACTAAAAAGAAAGAAATAACAATTCGCTCTTCTGCGGCTGAATATCTTACATTTATCGCCTCAACGGGCGACGATGAAAAAAGCATCGAAATGCGTTATGAGGATGAGAACATATGGCTGACACAGAAAATGATGGCTACATTATACGATGTATCTGTTTCAGCTGTAAATCAGCATTTGAAAAAAATATATGAAGATAAAGAGCTTGATCCGGATTCAACTATTAAGAAATACTTAATAGTTCAAAAAGAAGGAACAAGAGAAGTATCGAGAAAAACAGACCACTATAGTCTTCAGGCGATTATTGCCGTAGGCTTTAAAGTGAATAATGAAAGAGCCGTGCAGTTCCGCAAATGGGCAAACGCAATTGTAAAGGATTACACTATTCAAGGCTGGGTAATGGACGACGAACGCCTTAAAAACGGTGGTTCTGTTCTTACTAAAGAATACTTCGAAAAACAGCTCGAAAAAATCCGTGAAATTCGATTATCCGAACGTAAGTTTTATCAAAAAATCACTGACATTTATTCTACCGCACTTGATTATGACCCATCGGCGAGTGCAACAAAAAGATTCTTTGCTGCTGTCCAAAACAAATTACACTACAGTATACACGGTCAGACTGCCGCAGAGGTTATATATCACAGAGCCGATGCCGAAAAAACAAACATGGGACTTACAAGTTGGGACGGTTCCCCACAAAGCAAAATTCATAAATACGACGTAATTGTTGCTAAGAATTATCTCACCGAAAACGAGCTTGACCAACTTGAAAGGATTGTGTCGGCATACCTGGATATGGCAGAAATGCAGGCACAAAGGCATATACCGATGACTATGGCGGACTGGGAAGAGCGCCTGAACGGATTTTTGAAGGTGTGGGACAGAGAAATTCTGCAAGATGCGGGAAAAGTATCAGCAGAGCTTGCCCACATGCACGCTCTCAGCGAATTTGAAAAGTATAGAGTGGTTCAGGACAGATTATATGAAAGCGATTTCGACAGATTTATTTTGCCGGAGGAAGATGTAATTGAGTAGCCTCTCCGGAGATATAGTTGTTCGAATTTTTCGAATAACTGAAAACATCCTATAGAGAGCAAACGATTGGAAATGCTGTGAAGAAACTGCATATTCGCCATGCAATCGTTGCCACATCCGATAAAAAAGCAGTTCGCACAGACAACAGTAAGATAAACTTTAACGGAAATTGAATTTTTTAAAACTTTTTTCAAGAAAAAACTTGCATTTTATGGATATATGTGGTATACTCATCATATAGTAAGTATGTTAGGATTCGAGAGTGGGCGCCGGTCGTCCACTCTCGCACTACTGTAAGGGGTGGTTTTTTTGAAAAAGATAACCGAAATCATTGCGGAGCTTGCGGCTCCCGTTGCAGAGAAGCTCGGGCTCAGCGTGTGGGATGTCGAGTTCGTAAAAGAAGGCGGAGAGAGATATCTTCGCGTGTTTATCGACAAAGAGGGCGGCGTCGGGATTTCTGATTGCGAAAGCTTCTCGCGCGCGTTTGACCCAGTGCTTGACGAAGAAGACCCGATTGCGGAATCGTACATCGTTGAGGTTTCAAGCGCAGGGCTTGAAAGACGGCTTTACCGTCCGTCCGATTTTGAAACGTATATGGGAAGCGCGGTAACGCTTAAAACCTTTTCTCCC
>JAFQVE010000016.1 GCA_017408185.1 Oscillospiraceae bacterium
ACACAGGAAGCTCGTCTTCAAAACGCCTGAGAAGATTTTTCAAATCCCGCACCTCGCTTAAGTCCGCAGAATAGAGCCACTCGGCTTATATGCCTCTACCCTGTAAATATTCATTCCCTGCTCCATAAAGCGCGCTTCGTACTCCGTAACGACATTCGGAATCCCGCTTGCCGCCAGATCGAAGGTGATGTTACGCAGACGCAGTCCGTATTCAGACATCGAATTGAGCGAAAACTCAAAAAGCTTTGAATTGTCTGTTTTGAAATATAAAAATCCGTCACCGGAAAGCACCTTATCATATCTTGCGAGGAAATCTCCGTGAGTAAGACGGCGCTTTGCCTGCTTTTTCTTCGGCCACGGGTCGCTGAAATTGAGATAAATACCGTCTATTTCCCCGTCTTCAAATATTTCACACAGACGCTCTGCATCAACATCAAGAAAACGCACGTTTTTTATCTCCTGCTTCATAGCCTTTTCCATAGCCATAACAAGAGCTCCCTGTTCGCGCTCAATGCCTATAAACAGTGTTTTCTCATCATTCTTCGCAGTCTCCGTTATAAATCTGCCTTTGCCGCAGCCTATCTCTATGCATATTCTCTCAAACCCGAAGCTTCCCTTCCACTTGCCACGCATTTTTTCCGGTTCTGCAGGGCAAACGGGCGCACATTTTGCAAGGCGACTTTCAAGGTTCGGCTTTTTCCTCATTCTCAAAGTGCTCACACTCTCCCATTGTATAATGTAATATTTTATCACAAACCGAAGCGCGTTTCAACATTTTTTTGGAGAAAAAGAGATTGAAACGCATCAAAAACGCTAAAGCACCTGTTCACAACCTCCCGGACGGAGAAGCTGCAACAGGTGCTTTTCAATGTTTCCTCTTTTTCACAGTTAAAAAAACTTACTTTTGTTTTGCTGTTTCGATTTTTCTTATAAGATTTCTTCCAACCTGCTCTGCATATTTTGCGGCAACGGGGATAAGCTCGTCATCCATCTGCTCACTGAAGAAATTGCAGGCTTCATAAGTGAAATCGCCCCGGTAATCCGTTTCTGCCAGTGCTTTGCATATCGAGTTCCAGTCAAGCTTTCCCGTATACGGAAGCGCGTGGTTATCATTAATACAGTCAACATCGTGGATATGAAGAGCCTGCACTCTTTTTCCAAGTCCGTCCAGAAGATTCGGAACCGTATCGCTGACAAGCGCGGCGTGACCGGTATCTAAGCAGGCGACAATATATTCGCTTGCAAGCGTATCTATATATTCGCAGAATTCCTCGCTGTGCGAGCATACGCCGCTCACAATAGCCTTTTTATCCGGATCCGGACTGTACATATTCTCTATGGCGATTTTTATATTATGCTTTTCAGCGTGAGGAATAAGTAACCTGAAAAATGCCATATTGCGCTCAAACAATGCTTTTTTCTGCCACCTGTATCCGTCACCGCGGTCCTTTATGGGATGAACAACAATGACTTTTGCGCCGATACGTGCCGCCATTTCGATTGAGCGTACAATTTCTTCATACTCTGTGCCGCTGTCCGAGCTCGGTATCGGTGCGTGAGCCTGATTGCATACAATTCCAAGCCCGTCGGCATATTTTTTTATTTCATCGGCATATGCAAGATAATCTTTCCCGTAGCCGAACTTCATTGTAAAATCAAACGCATCAAAACCTGCATCATACAGAATTTTAATGGCTCCTTTATCAGAAAAGCGTTCCGACAGCTTTGCCGTACACATGGAAAGTTTCATACTGATTTTTCTCTCTTTTATCGTTTTAAATTACATCAGAACATTTGCGGTTACGTTTTTAACCCATATATTATTGCCCACAACCGGATGCTCCTGATCTTTGCAAGGCATAAACGGAAGGCGTTCACGCTCAAGCTCGTCAAGCTTTTCAACTTTGCCTGTAAGATAGTCATTAAGACGCGCCACTGAAACTTCAAGCCTTCGCAGTACTCCGCCAAGCTTTAAATCAAGGCTGTCAAGACCAATAATCTGATTTTCACGGTTCCACTGTTCCGTTACGGAATCACAGAACACACGCATACGGGAGATTATTTCCGGAAGAGTTTCGCTTGCGATTTCTGTAAGCTTTTCTCTGTTTCCGGCGTGGTATGCGTTATACAATTCTGTTCCGACATCGCATTTAAGCTCAAGAACTCTGCACAAATCGCGTTCAAGCTCAAACAAATATGCCCATTTGGGATTTTTTTCGGCATATGTATCAAACTCTTTCGCCCATTTTGCAAAGTGTTCTCTGTAATACGGTGCTACGTGCTTATCAAAAAGCCCCATAAGCACATCCTGATATAACAGATAAAGCTCCGGATTGAACCGGCCTTCCGTTGGATCGTTATCCTTTTCAAGAAGCCCCGGCATATCAAGATTATAAAACTCATCATAATTTGCCGACATACAGGTTTCAAAGCGCTTTCTGATATTCTCCGCATCGTTTCTGTAACACATTTCAGCCCAGAGCTGAAGATTCGGCGTCATGGAATAGTTTGAAGCAAGGTTACCGTTATCTCCCCACGCTGTCACTATCACTTCTCTCACGCCGTTTTTTCTGCAACACTTATGCTGAACTCTGCAGGTCTTTTCAGCATATCTGTTATTTGGTGAAAAGCCGCTCCATTTCCAGGCACCCGGAGCAAATATAACGTTATCGGTTACATCCTTATGAAGCCTGAACATTCCGTCCACAAGTTCTTCATCATAGTTGTAATAATCCCAGTAAACAAGCTCCACATCGTCCGGGAATTGCTTTACAAGCTCCGCATCCATCGGCTTGTCTATATGATAATACGCCTGTGTGGGTGATGTCACGCGGAAGAACATATCGCCCCACATCATCGGACGGAAGCCATACTTTCGCGCGATTTCAAACACCTTTTTGCAATGCTGAAGCATAAGCTCAAGGCGTGGCTTGTAGCCTTTTGTGTCAAGATATCTTCCAAGCCCCAATGTATGCGCTTCATCAAGACCTATATTTATTCTGCGGCTTGTAAAGCACTCTGCCATTGTTTTGAATTCACACTCTATAAATTCATATGTATCAGGACTGTCCACAAGCAGGATTGCATCTGTGTCCATAAGCTTTTCGCTGTCTGCCCAGCGAAGGAATGTCGAAAGATGACCAAGCGTCTGGATGCACGGTGTAAGCTCTATTCCGAACAGCTTTGTATACTCATCCATTTTCCTGATATCTTCTTTTGTAAAACGAGGTCTCATATATCCGAAATACGGATATTCTTTCATTTCAAAGGAGTCCTCGGTATAAAGCTGAATCATGGAATATCCCATAAGAGCAAGGCGACAGGTCATTTCCTTAAACGTTTCAAGGGTTACAACTGCGTTTCTTGAGCAATCGAGCATAAAGCCGAGAACATCATAACAGGGATTTTCTGATATTCCAAACGCTTTCGTGGTTTCCTTCATTTTTTCAACCAGCAAGCCTATGCAGCGGAAAATGTGGTAGCTCTTTGAATAGAACACATTTCCTTTTTTCCCGTCCCACAATATTCGGATATCTCCCTCTTGTTGTTCAAACGCAACTTCAAAGCCTGTTTCGCTCAGCTCAATACCAAGTATTGAGCTGAGTTCTGCAGCAGCTTTCATTTGCAGATCATCAAGACCTTTAAAATTAAATTTAAGCATGTTTTCTTCTCCCATTACTTCTCATCAAAAGAATTGAGTATTCTGTACAGAAGAACTGCAACCTCTGCACGCGTTGTGTACTCCGTCGGTGCAATAAATCCGTTTTTACCGTTCACAAAGCCTGCTCCGATGAGTGCGGAGGCGGCATCACGTGCGTATGGTGCAACGGTAGTGAAGTCGGGGTATTGCGGTTCGCCGCAAGCGTCGAGCCCTACGCCAAGCTTCTGCAAAGCACGGTATACTATCACCATCATATCCTGACGGGTGATGTTATTTCGCGGTGCGAACTTGTTTTCTCCTATACCACCTATTATACCATTATTCCTTGCAATTGCAAGCTCGGATGCGAAGTAATCAGCGGCCGATACATCTGCAAAGTTTTCCGCGTTATCACTTGTGAGCCTGAACGCACGCACAAGAAGCAGAGCAAAGTCTGCGCGCGTGATGTTTGATGCCGGAGAAAACGTACTTGCAGACGTGCCCTTTATTATTCCATCTTCTGCAAGCGTGTTTATTGCATCTGTCGCCCATGCGTGGTCAGAAAGGTCGATGAAGTTCGGAACGTCGGAAACGCCGTTGTCTGCGTTAGATTCAGTAGAATCATCAGCATTGTCCGTTTTATCAGCATTATCCGTTGTATTCTCCGGCTTGTCGGCCGGTGCGGCACCACCGCCGCCACCTCCACCGCCACCTGCCGGCGTTGACGGTGTTTCCGTTTTGTCAGATATGTTATCAGACGGTTTTCCGGTTGTCGAACCATATACCGTTACGGTAAAGTGAAGGGTGGTTTCACGTCCGTTTTCATCACGAGCTGTAACAGCAAAGTGGTTTTCTCCTATCTGCGATGCATCAGGTTTCCATGTGATATTTCCGTTTCCGGCATTAACGCTTGCACCGCGCGGAATACTTTTCGCAATATACTCAACCCAGCTTCCATCCTCGCAAGCAGCATTCAGCTTTACAGAAACCGAATTCCCTGCAGATACCGTAATATTTTTCGCAACCGGATCAAACACCGGTGCACCATCGTTCACAACCGATAAAGGAACTGAAATCTTCTGTCCCTTTGCAATGTTGTATACAAATCCAAGCGAAGTATCTTCTGCATTTCTGTAGCTTCTTACCGGTGAAACCGTTCCGATATCAAGACGGATTCCGTCATCTGTCTTTTCAGCATTGCAAATTCTGTACGCACCGTTCTGAACTCCGTCATTTTCGGTAAATACGTATTTACCGGCAAGCGAATCAGCATCAACAACATCGTTCGTTGTAACATAAATTGAGTTTTTGAGAGAAAGCTCACGCGTGAAGTCCGAAATCACTCCTGAAATCCGCGAAGTGAGATTTTCCTCTTCTCCGATAACATCTCCGTCGTGGACATAAGTGTAAATGACCTTTCCTTCTGCATTGACGCTGTAAACCCCGACAAAGCCCCGGAAGCTTATGTTTCTTTCTCCATCGGTAACCGTATAGAGAACGGTGTTATCCGTCGCATACATTACGTAATCCACTCTTCCGTCCGTGCGGAGAACCTTTACCGCCTTTGCAACGTCCGTTCCGACCGGTGTTCCTTCTGCCGGAGTTATCGTAAGCGCCGACATTTCCGCAATATACCGCTCATTACGATACGGTTCATAGACGGTTGTGTAAAGCGAATCAAGATTCTCACCCTTTCTGCGGGCAAGAACGTATTCAAGAGTTTTCGGAATGCCTTTGTTTTCCGACTTATTCGCAACATTACCGCTTGTAAGCGCGACCTCGTCAAGCGCAAAGTCGTTAAGCATGGTCATTCTCAGGTGCAGACCCTTGCCATCCCTAAGCACCTTGCGGAAATCAGTAATCTTAAAGTCAACCGAGAAGCTGCCGACGTTTTCCGCACGCCTTATATTCTTCATCCACGTATATCCGCGCGGATAGATAAAGTCTGCGGCAACGTGTGTGTTTGACGGATCAGGGCCGTACGGAACATCCTTACCTGCATACGAACCGACAAACTCTCCGTTTTCCGTGCCGTCATCGGTCTGATATTTCAGCTCTCCCAGACCTTCGGTTTCGTATATCTCATCCGACAGACCGTGGAAACTGTAGATATGATCGTATCCGCCTTTTACGCGGAAAAAGTCCACACCGTAAGATACATCGTCACCGGCATTTATCATAAGAAGCGTTCTGCGGTAGATATCCGTTTCGGTGTACGCACCGGAAGCATCAATATCCATAACCTTCACTTCTCCCGCATCGTCAAAATGCTTCGGATAGCCGTGAGGACCGATATCGACCTGAGACTTTTCATTTACCGTGACGGTATTATGTGCAACAGTTGCTTCCATCCACTGATATCTGTGCGGGTCCGTACTTGCGACCTCCGGATATCCGTTATCCGGCGCAACATTAAGGCCGAATGCCTCAATGCCGAGATTTAAAGTATCAAGATGTCCGTGTCCCTGATTTCTGCCGAAATATATCCAGTAATCACGCATATTGTTGTAATGGGTGATATGTCCCATATCTGCGTATTTTGCACCGTCCCGGAGTACAGCGAAGCCATATCCCGTAAGCATTTCGCTTTCCTGAACAAATCCTTCACCTATACGGTCGAGAACTTCCTGTTTCATCCGTTCCGGATCTTTTGTGAAGATATCATAATGCAGGCCGTCTGCCGTGTTTCCGTTTCTCTTATATATGTATGCGGCAAGCTCCTCTCCTACCGGTGAGTCCTTAAGGCTGCGGAATCCCGCAGTAAGCATATTGATATCGTCCATATAATCAATTGATGCAACGGCACCTGAATCACCTATCTGTACTGTATACGAATCCGACAAGACAAGCGGAATATAAACGGTGAACATCTTCGCAAACTTCGGGTTCTGGTAAAGGTCATACTTTTTATCTTTACTGTACATCTGCAGCATATCGGCACATTCGTAAAGATTTTCCACCCACGCGCTGTTATAGTTTGGTGATGACTCGTCACCCGCACCGTCGCGGTCAACGGCATTCACAAGCTGAACACTTAAATTTCCGCCTGTACATTTTGCGGTATTGTTGTTTCTGTCCTCCGACCATTTGCCCGGCTGATATATCCAGTCAACTATCGCGCTGCTTTCCGGCTCTGTATCAAGAACAAGTGCCGCTGCCGCAAGCATTCTCTGCTGAAGACCGAAGTTACCGGAAATGTTTCCTTCCTTTGCCGCAACAAACGACTCACGGAGAAGCCCGTCCTCAATATTTGCCCAGATTTTATCTCCGCTTGTTTTTGTGTTTTCAAGGTTATATTTTTTCGCCTTTTCCGAAAGGAATTTTATAACCTCGGGGTCATTCCGCATCGGGTATGCCGCATCGGCATACTGGATAAACGTTGTTGTATATGTACAATCATTTATCCTTCCGTAAATTTTACCGAAGCCCGAGCCGCCGTGTGCAATCAGGTACATATTATCCCACTGCTTGTATGAAAAGCTCGGGAAAACGTCTGCAATGCGGTCTACGAGAACACAAAGTGCTCTTCCGTATCTGCTGTCGTCGGTATATAGATACGCTTTACCGAGGTTAAGCAGATTTCTGTTTACCTCTTTCCACACCTCGTGCGTGTAGTATGCTATATATCCGTGACGCTCCTCAACATCATTTTCATATTTTCTGCCCGGGAGATATCCGAGACCGTCATCAACACCCCATCGCTTTCCGTCCACCTTTGCTCCCGTGCGCGGGTCTTTGTTGTAAAGCTCCGATTCCGGGTTATAAAGCTCGGGATAAAGCTCGTTGAAAAGCGCATCCTTCTCGCCTCGTGCTACTGCCTCGGCATTAGCTTTTACAGCGCGGTCGCGGTCGTAATATCCGTGCTCATCAAGTCCGCGCTCATACAGAAGCCCGAAATCGTTTGAAGGGAAAAGACGTTTACAGTCAGGACACTGAATCTTCCACTTTCTCGAGTAGATATCCACATCAAACGCGCCGCCCTTGCGGTCTCCGTATTCCGCGGCATTATCGTTTCCGCAGTAACGGCAATAGATATAGTCGGGATCACCCTCTGCGCCTACCTGTTTTGAACGCGGAAGTCCTTCACCGGTTATATGGTCATAAAGATACTCGTAAGTCTGAAGAGCATCATCTCCGTTTTTCACTGCAATATCTGCAAGCTCACGCGCCCAGTCGTATTTTTTTATGTTCTCGCGCGCTGCTGCACGGCGCTCATCTGTATAGTAAGTTGAAGCTTTCTTCTCTGTCGGTTCTCGGAACACAATTTCAACCGGTTTGCCGGTGACGGTATCGCCTGTGAGATTCGTGCCTGCACGGACAAGCACGGTTCCGGCGCTTTCCAGCCTGACATATTCCCCGTCACAAATCTCGCCGGCATCACCGACAATTTCATATGTAACATCGGAATTTGAAAGCTTAAAGCTTTTTCCGCTGTTAAACAGTACAGTTGCGGAAAGCTTTACCTTTTCGCCCGCAAAATTCATTCCGTCAGCAGAAACCGTAACGTCTTTTATTCCGCTTGTGTCCGTTACGGTTATCTCCTGCTTTGCAGTCATTGTTCTTCCGTTGTGCGTTACGCTGACATAAACATTTGTAACCCCGTGGCCGGTTGCAGTTATAATTCCGTCTGTACATTCCGCTACGGAATCATCCTCTGTGCCGTACACAACATAAAGCTCATCCTCCGGAATTTCCGTACTGTCAAGAAGGCGGGCTTCAAACTCGACCTTTGTCTTGTCCGCTGTGCCGTCAGGGTATATTTTCAGTGTCTTTTCTTCCGTTTCAATATCAAGGAATCTGAAAATATTGCCCGCATCAAGCGTCAGAACACCCGGATACTGGCGAAATCCCGTCAATCCCTGCCTGCTTGCAACGAAAACGAGGTTATATACTCCTGCAGTAAGGTCAACGCCCGAAAGCTCTGTCGTTGCGGCTTCCGCGTTATCCTCTGCATAGTATGCGACCTCACCGCCTACCGGCTCTGCCGCAGAAAGCGCGGCATCTATATCCGCTACATCTCCCGGGAGAATATAAACCTTACCGTAGCCGCCGCTTGTGTTGCTCTTTCCGTGCGTGAGCGTGGCAAAATATCTTGCGCTTCTTGTCACCTTGATGCGAAGTGCAACCCATTCATTTTCTGCTCCCGTGCGAAGCTCTGCGCCCCACTTGTGAATCTGGCTGTTTGCAACACTTGCTCCCTTTGCATCATGGTATTTCCACAGTCCGCGTTCCTGTCCGTATTCCGTAACGGAGTTCAGCTTGTCAGAGTTTGTAAGCCCTTCGTTAAAGTCGTATGTAAAAATGCTTTTGAGCGTCCCTGCCTTGCCTACTTTTACATCAAAGCTTGCAGATGCGTTTTTGTTCTTCATCTCGACAAAAACTTTTGTTGTTCCTTCCATAACGCCGGTAACGTAACCGCTTTCGTCAACGGTTGCGACAGAATCGTTTTCAACCGAGAAATCAAACTCCGATGCGTCTATTTTCTTTTCGCTCTCATCGCTCATAAGCGCCGTAACGACGGTCTGTGCCGATGTGCCGACCGTTACATCCTCATAAAGCTCTGCGGAGATTGACATAGGCAATGCTTCTTTTCCACCGTCAAGAACGAGATATGAGAGATAATGCGCAGAGCGGTTTTTATCACCTGTGTAATTGGGTGAGTTTCCGGCGTATGTAAATACAAGAAGGTGCTCTCCCGCAGCTTCGAAGGTGTAATTACCTAAAAGCGTTTCCATCGTGGATGCACTCTGTTCTTCGCTGTAAAAATCAACCGTGTTTTTCAGCTTGTACTTCGGGTTTGTAAGTCCTGCATTGACATCCGCACCTTCAGGCATAACATAAAGCCGACTTACACCGCCCTGTGCCGCCGTTATGTGACCGAGCGAGAGCTTATATGTACCCGGCGCAGGGACATTAATCGCAAGCGCAAACCAGTTCCCTGCGGCAAGCTTCTGCACCTGCAGACCGTAGCTGCGCTTTTTAAAGCTGTCGGCATCCGTCGTCCAGCCACTGTTCACGCCGCCAAAGCCCCAGAAATTCTTTGTGGAGAGAAGAGTTGTATCGCGTCCGTCGTTTGCAGTCTGCGTAAAGTCATAAACCGCCTTGTATCCGCAGTACTCAACGGGTGTCTCATCGTCATCACCGTTGCCGTCATCTTCTCCGCCGGTATCGTCACCGCTGCCCGTCTGACCTTTTGTAAGGGTAAGAGTGTTGGGGTACATCTGACAACTGTCATATCCCTTTTCCTTTGCATAAAACACAAGAATATGCTTTCCCTCTTCACCCTCTTCTACTGTCACATCAGAGAGATCGGTTTCTTTTTCCGCTACATCCGAGCTGCCTGTTGAAATATACGCAACTTTTTCTCCTATTCTGTTATCATCGGTTAAAAACGATGCAATATTCGTTGTGTCTTTGTCTCCCGGAAAAAGGTATATATCTCCATATCCGCCTTTTCCCGTTGATTTGGTCTGACCGTGCAGGAGCGAGGCAGAATACGTTCCTGCTTCGTTAATTTCAATTTCAAGCGCAAGCCAGCGCCCTGCGGCAGTCGTATTTGTACATATGCCCCACTTGTGCATATAAGCCTTATACGGACCATTAGTGATGCTGGTGTCTTCGCCATCTCCTGCCTCTACCCAACTTATTTTACCTGTCTCTGTTGCTATCAGTTCCCTGACGTAGATAGTGCTGCCGTTTTTTCCGTTTGGATTAAATTTGTATTCAAGCTTCACCTCTGCCGCCGTTGCAATAACGGGCAACATAGATATAAGCATTGACAGTATCAAAACCAATGATAATATCCTCTTCATAGACTTTCTCCTTTCTCCACTATTGTCTATTATAGCGGAGAGGGAGCCCTCTCCGCTATAGGTATTTTTTACTATTTCGTATAAGAGCCGTCGGTGATGAGCTTGTAACCATCGGTTGCATTGCCCACAATTGCATAGCCCTCATATGTTCCGTTTTCATCCGCGATAACCGTGAACTGGTTGTCCTTTGTTGTCATTGCAATTTTTGTTGCTTCCGTTTCGCCGGTTGCTGTGAACATAATGCCTTTTTCGACAACATCGTTGCCAAATCCGATGAACTCTGCCATAATGCCTTTTTCACTGCCGACAGCAAAATCATCGATGATTATCTTCATAGCCCCGGCAATTGAGGTATGCTCTTCGTATACCGCCGTTACCGTGCAGGTCTCCCAGGCCTTGAATTTATATTCTTTATCTACGCTGACGATTTCTGTTTTTCCGTTGATATCAGACTTCTTCCAGCACTTAAACGGATTTTCGTCTGCATCTTTATCGTTTGCCGTGCAGGTGACTTCCGTACCAAAGAGCACTTTTCCGCCGCCGTTGCCGCCAACAACGGTTACGGTAACTTCATCACGCTGTTCTACCGTTTTACCGTAATCCGCAACATAGATATTTGTGTCGCCATACTGTTTCCAGCTGCTTGTGCTTCCGTAACCCGGCATTGAAACTTCTGTACTCTCATTTGCGTCCGGAATGAGCTGACCATTCTGGTTGTAAAACTCTTTCTTGCTTGCGTCTACATCGCCTTCGTATACCGGAACAAGGTAGTTTCTGTAATTTCCTTCAGGAACATAGTTTTCAAGAGTTTCTAAGAATGAAACTATTCTCTTGTTTCCAACAAGTCCCATTGCCCAGTAAAGGAATTTTTCTTCCTTTTTCGGTGCTGTGAGATTGTATGTTCCATCTTCGTTCTTTTCTGCCTCGATCGCATTTCCGTTTAACTCTAATCCAGTTACTGTCGCTGCTTGGTAATCAGTAGCAGGTGTTATATCCTCTTCCTTAATAAACTCATCAACAAGTGGTTCGTTTTCTGTTGCAGGTGCATCAGCAATTTTTTTAAGCGTAAGGGTGTTTGGGTACATACGGTAACCGCCACCTTCTTTTCCTATCGCAGATGCACAGAAAACAAGAATATACTCTTTTTCTTCTAACGTCAAATTCTTGGATAACTCAGCGCTCGCTTTCTCGTTTTTTGTTGTGTCATAATACGCAATCTCTCCACCCAGTTGTCTCTCAATCTTAAGTTCAGATGCAATATCTTCAGTATCTCCCGGAAGAAGATATATGTGTCCGTAGCCTCCCTTCGAGTCACTTATACCATATAAAAGTGAAGCTGAAAATACACCCGCTTCTTTAACTTTAATTTTCAAAGCAAGCCACTGACCTGCAGCGGTCGTATTTGTGTCTATTCCACCCCATTCATGCATAAACGCCTTATACGGTCCTTTTTGGTTGGTAGCGCTTGATGTTTCCCACTTCCACATATCATTTGTCTCAACAAATTCATCAAAATTCCTTACATAAGGACCATTGTTGACATCACCTTCCGCCCCATTCGGATTAAACTTATACTCATACGTTGTCCCTATTGCCGCGAAGGTTGTGGGGATAAGCGATATGACCATACATGCCGCAAGGAATAATGATAATGCTTTCTTTCTCATAACTCAGACCTCCTGATTTTTTCCGGGCTTGTGCATTGCACTGTATCGCGTAAAGCCGGATATGCGCACGGTCTTGACTTTTTCTCCGCCACAGTGTATACTCTCCTTAAAGGAACGCGCTCAAACCTTCCTTTTCACAAGCGCCGGTTAAGTTTTCTTTTATTTTATTTCATATACAGCAAGAAGTATATACAAAAAATAGTAAAAAACTTGCATTATTTGAGGTGTTATGATTATGTTCGAGTCTTTCAGTCACCACTTACCCGTATGCATATCCATCACTCACCTGTCGGCACTTTATCACAACGTTTCAATGTTTGGAAAAAATGTTAAAACCGAGGCACACACTGCCCCGGAGCTTTTCTATATCCGTGAATGCACCGGAACGCACGAAATTTTAATCGGCGGCAGGGTTCATTCCCTGAAAAGCGGGCAGCTGATAATCGTCCCGCCCGATACAATGCACTGCAACGCCCATAAAAACCGTTCGGTTGCGGATATGATACAGTTTGCCACAGACTCAGACCTTTCCGCGCTTTACGGAAAGGTGCTGACACTCAGTGCAAAGCAGAAGCAATCGTTTGCCGAGCTTATCACAATCGGCGTAAGACTTTTCACCTGCTCCCCGCCCCCGGGCTACAGCAGAGGTGTGGGGTTGCACAAGCGCGCCAATGCTTTCGAGCTTCAGAAGTTCAAAAACCGTATGGAGCTGTTTCTCCTTGACCTTTATCTCGCCCAGTTTGAACCGGAAGCTTCAAAACGTCCGAATAAAGAGCTTTCATCTGAGGAGCAGTTTGACCGCTTTGTCATCTATATGAACAAAAACCTTGATAAACCCATCTCCTTAACAGAAATGGCAGATGCGTTTTTCGTAAGCACGTCAACCGTGCAGAAGCTTTTTTACCGCTTCGCAGGCTGCGCGCCAATGCAGTATTTTCTTGAGCTTAAGCTCAGCCGTGCAAAGGAAATGCTTTGCACAACGTCTTTGAATTACACGCAGATATCACAGATGCTCGGTTTCTCCACTGTAAGCTATTTTTCAAATTTCTTCAAAAAAAGAACAGGACTTTCGCCCTCGGAATACGCGGCAACCATCAACGAAAGCGAGCTCTGATGAAACAGTACAGGTTATAAGCTTTCTGCTTATTGTTCTTTTTCGTTTTTTATGGTACAATAGTAATAAACAAATTGAGTGAGGTGAGCATTTTGAAGTTTTTAAAATGGAAAGACGACGTTATCGCTAAAATAAATCCGGATTTCAGCGTCGATTTTATTGATGAGAGCATCTCATCGCCCGCTCTCCCGAATATCAGAAATGCTCACTGGTCTGCGGAGGAATTCGCAAGGTTTCTTGACGACAGAATAGTGAGCAGACAACGACGCGACATCGAAAAAATACTGTTCCGTTGCGGACTGTCAAGCTACAATACTTTTAAAATCGCAGAACGAACAAAAGCTGTTAACGCTAAGGATTTGCTTTGGGTTGCAGACAACGAAAATGATTTATTCAGCGATGCAATTACCGATGTGTTTGAAAGCATTTTTATCAAAAAAGTGGACAGCATCGGAGAAAGCGTAGATTCTCCGGACGGTTGTAACGTTAAAAGATACGGTGTTTATAACGGTAATTACGGAATTTATAAGAACAGATTGCACCCGCTGTCTACGGATGTTGAAAGCGAAGTCGCAGTGTATAAGCTGGCAAAGCGCCTGGGTGTTCCGTGTTGCGAAGCAATTCAGACTGATGAAAACACTGTTTTTTCAAAGTTTGAATACGATTTTTCAAAAGAGCAGATTGTACATTTCAGACGCCTTTTTGAGGACGGCGAACGAACGGACAGCAATGAGCTTGCAAATGTTATAAATAAGCGCCCCGGCTACAAAAACGATTTCAGCAGAATGATCTTCCTTGATTTTATAACACGGCAGGATGACAGACACACAAGCAATTTTGCCGTTAAAATCAATCACGAAACAAAATGCGAATCCTTTTATCCGTTATACGATAACGGCAGAAGCCTGTTTTATCAGGATAATGACAAAACAATAGCCAATGACTGGAAGGATCCGATCGCATATTGCACTACCTTCGGTGCGGTCGGAACTTATTATGACTATGTAGCGGATATCCTGACCGAAAATCCCGATGCGTTATCCCTGCTTGATTTGTCAATAACCGATGATGAGATATACTCTGTTATGAAAGCCTCCGGCTTCACCGGTGCGAAGCTGGAAGGAATCGTAAAATGGGTATCCGGCAGTATAAAATGCTTACTTGAATTTTAAAAAGTTTCAAGCAAACGAACCCGCGAGGCTTTAACCTCACGGGTTCGGGTTATTCTTAAAGATTTCCAAATGCCTTTTTGCCGTTTTGCTTTATCTTTTCGGCGTCGAGTCCCGAAAGCTCTATGCGCAAAAGATTTGTTTCCATATAGTCAAACGGTGAGAGCGAACCGAAGCAGATGCACTCCTCCGGAACGCTTTCCATAGCTCTTTTGCAGAGGTTTGAATCAAGAACCGCAGTAGCCGTTGTATCGAAGAAAATGTTTTTGCGCGATTTTGCAAGCTCACCGAGCTTTCCCGCCGCGAACATCGAAAATCCGGTAGCAAGGAGCGGAACATCTTCGTACTTTGAAATCAGAGCGACATAATCATTTGCCGAAATGTTCTTCGGCGTGTCAAGATCACTTCTGCCGCGGAAGTTTTCAAAGCTTGCGCAAACTCTCACCGGAACACCGAGCTCAGATGCAAGCTCCATAACCTTTCCCGCTCGGTGAATGGGAGAATACTGATCAAAAAGCATCTCCGGTGCAAGCGAATAGCCGTGATACAGCGGTGCAAGCTCAAATCCGCAAAAGCCGCGTGCTATCATCTCCCGAGCATCGCGCTCCCATCCGGGATATGCGGGGTTTACAATTGCAAGCGGGATAAACTTTGTTTTTCCGTCATATTCTTCAAGCTCTTTTAGAAGCTCGAGATTTGCAGCATTTGCATCCTTATAGAAAAGTCCGTTTACGTTTGCGACAACCATATGCGTAATGTCATACTCCCGGGCGAGCGCGTCAAGCCCCGAGAGCGTGTTAAATTCAAGATTGCGGAACGGCCAGTGACCTACATATGTATTGATATCAATAAACACAGCTTACTCACCCTTCCTTTCGAGGAATCTTTCAAATGCAGTGCCACGCAAAATCGTCTTTTTGTCCTCATCGGAGATTCTTGCACCGAGGAGCTTTCCCGCACAGGCAGACGGAGAATTGTCCGTACCGAAAAGAATTCTGTCGGCACCGAGAACCCTCACAGCCTCCTCCATTTGCGGACGGTCATAAACGCTTCCGCTCATATCGGTATACACATTCGGGCAATCGGCAATTGCCTTTAATGAATACTGCCACTCGGCAATGGTGAAATGTCCCATAACAAAAGTTGCTTCGGGATAACGCTTTGCGGCGTTTGCCATATGCACGCCGTCGGTTGCAAGCGGCTGGCGTACCTTATTCGGCGCATCCATAAAGTGCATTGAGTGCTGGAGAATCGGAATATCAAGCTCTATGCACTTTTCAATTATCGGTGCATAGACCGGATCATCCATAAAATAATCGTAATAAAGCTTTACGCCCACAAAGCCAAGCTCCTTTACGCAGCGCTCAATCTCCGCAACTGCCTCTTTTGCGTATCCGGGATGAGCATACGCCATGCCGTAAACTCTGCCGGGGAAACGCTTCACAGCTTCATGTGTAACATTGTTTGCAGAGACAAAAACCTCGGGCGGGCAACGCTTTATTGTGTTTACCGGAAGCGATGTTACAACCTTATCAACGCCGATAAGGTCAAACACACGCATCATATCATCCGCAGCTGCGGTATTGAGCGTTTTGAAATCGCCGGTGCTCCAGAAATGCTCGTGCCAGGCGACAACAGGGTTGTCGTGCATTATTTTGAGTTTTTCTTTAATGTTCATTTTAATCCGTCCTTATTTAACGCTCTGATAGTATGCAGAAACCTTTCTTATCGCCTCTATAGTCTCACGAAGATCCTGCTCCGTAAAATATTCTTTGGATTCAAGACGGATGCAGGTTTTTAGAATTTTTTCTGCATTCGGGCAGAGACCGGTCTTATATTCAACCTTCTTTCCGTAATACGGGCAGGAGAACGGACACTTCATCTCACCAAAGGCTGTCTGCTGTGTAAACATATCCATCTCATAAACGCACTGTGCGATATATCCGGCACCTGCCTGAACACCCTCTGCACGAAGCGCCGCCGCAAACTCTTCACGCGTACATCCAAGCTCTTTTTCATCAACTGTAATGAGATAGAACCAGTAGGAAGATTTGCAATCAGGGTGTACCTTAGGTACATATATTCCGGGCAAATCACGGATGCCTGCCGTAAGCGCATCGCCGTATGCATTGCGCTTTTTGCAGATATCCTCAACCTTTTCAACCTGTGCAAGACCTACCGCCGCAACAAGCTCGCTCATACGGTAGTTCGGTGCAACATGCGGGGAGTTGCGCACAACATCCGCACCAAAGCGGTTATAGTTTTTGTCGGCAAACATAACTGCCTTATGATAAAGCTCTTCATTATCGGTGATAATCATACCGCCGTCACCTGCGGAAATGTGCTTGAAGTCATTAAGCGAGAAGCAGCCGATATCCCCGTATGTACCAACGTATTTCCCCTTATATTCACAGCAGTAAGACTGGGCGCAGTCTTCGATTACATAAATGCCTTTGTCATGGCATACCTTGACGATTTCATCAACCTCGGCGGCGTTACCGGCAAGGTGAACAACTACTACTGCCTTCGTTTTATCCGTAATTTTTTCCTCTACGGACTTTGCCGTCATATTGTATGAGTTCGGATCAAGATCTGCAAATATCGGCACTGCATTCTGATAAAGAATACCGATAACGCTTCCCATATCCGTAATCGGAGAGGTAATAACCTCATCACCGGGGCC
>JAFQVE010000157.1 GCA_017408185.1 Oscillospiraceae bacterium
GATAATCGCTGCCGCATTCGTGGAAAATTGTTCTTTCCTGCTTATTATATATATCATTCGGGATATTCCAGAAAAGTCCTTTTGATTCCGATATAAACACTCTTCCGGTTGCCTCTGCTTCCTGCAGACACAGTACGGTGTTTTCATCAGGAAGCGCCGCAAAGGCTATCTTCTTGCGGGCGATATATTCCTTTTTCTGACCTTCCGCAAGGTGGTCGTCACTTGTAGAGAGCGTTGAGCCGAAGGTGATGAAGCCGCCGTCAAACATCTGCACTTCTGATTTTTCATATTCATCGAAGTTTGAAAGTCCCGTTCCGATAACTCTTCCCGAGAGGTTATATCTCCATTCCGCAAGAGAGCTATCATCCTTCGGAACAATAAGCCCCTGCGGAAGCTCTGCGGAGCGCCAGACGAATGAGGTGTATCTGTTTCCGTCGGAGGAAAATGCTGCACCATGGTAAGGGTCGCTCCAGCTTTTTATGGTGCTAAAATTGTTTTCTCCGTTTATGTTGTATTTTGTATGCCAATAAAGCATCATTGAAACAACGTTTGCGCGATCACTTTCAAGCCTTGTATAATAAAGCGGAGAGCGGTTTTCAAATTGACCCATACGGGCGGAAAGGAAGGAGCCGTCACCGTTGAAACGCGATTCCTTATCAAGGATTCCGAACCAACCGTCAATGAAGGATGAACAACTGTCTCCGAGATAATCCTCGGCAAATGCCCACATCGGAAGCGCATAATCCTGACAGTAGCAATATCTTGCACGGGTGTCTCCGCCTATGCGAAGAAGTCTTCCGTCCTTGTATGTGCAGCTGCGGACAAGCTCCCAGAGCTCCTTCGCGTGACGGTAAATCATTTTCGGAGCATCACAGTTTAAATCCTTAAGTCCGAAATGAAGCATTGCGATGTTTGAAAGGCATATTACCATATATCCCACATTGAGATAGCCGTGGTGATTGCAGGCATAAGTCTCAAACATATTTGCGCCGACAAACAAATCGCCTATACGCACCCCGTCACATATCTCATCGGAATTTTCATCGGAGGGAAGCGAGATTCCGTTTACAAAGAAGCGCTCTGCTTTTTCTATGTAGCCGTCTCTGTTCGGTGCGTCCGGGTACATTGCCGCAGTACGGTAAAGAAGTGCGCCGCTCCAGATATTGCTCTCGGGTTTGTTCTTATCAACAAGCAGACCTGCGATGATGTCATACTCGGTCATATGATAGTCCGCTTCGGAAATCATCATATTCCGGAGGTTTTCCTTATCCTCGGGCGTGAGATAATCCCAAAGCGCATAAACCGCATGGAACATTCGCTCAATTCCGAGTGCACCTATCCAGGTATGTCCCCATTTTTCACCGTCGATGCAGTGATAGTCTCCCGAAAGATGGGAAGCGAGATTATATCGGAGCATTCCGAGAGCCTGGGCGAGAACTTTTTCCTTTGAAAGCGGTGTATCGCTCCAATCTATTTTATCGCATACTGCCGCAACGGCGAATGCGGAAAACGCTTTCTGATGTGACTGCACGCCCCACGATCTGTGTTCTCCCACACCGTAGCTTATGAGCTCCGGTCGGTCTTTGCATTCATATAAATGGCGTTGTGAAAAAAGAACCCAATCTTTGAGCAAATCAGCTGAAAACCGAATATCAAAATTTTTCATTACTGACATTTTCCTTTCATAAATGCTTACCAGCATAGAGTATATCTTAATTGCATATGAAATTGAATTTTCATAACGATATTAAACATTTGATTTCCGAAACAGGCTATTGCTTTTAAAATCAGGCTATGTTATGCTTTTATAAAAAAGCAGAAAGCAGGTAAAAAATGTTTTTCGACTATACGAAATGTGCTTTTACGGTGAACAGCATTTATAAATGCTACCGAAAAACCAACAGCGGTCCAAGCGTAAATCGCCGCCACACCGCGATTGCTTTAAGACTTTCGGGGCATTCAACGTTTGAATTTCAAAACAAGAGTGAATCTGCCGGAGCCGGAGATATAGTTTTTATCCCCCCGGGGGTTGACTATTACATAGAAGAAGCAAATGTAAGCCTCATTGCCATACACTTGAATCTCTTCGGAGAGAGTGATACGTCAATACGCATTGTTCACACAAAAAAACCTGAGGTTTTCGTAAAGCTCTTTGAACGCATTCTTGAGGAATGGAACGAGAAGCGAGAAGGCTATGAATACAGGTGCACGTCACATCTCTATTCGGTATTCGCCGAGCTTGAAAAGACAGAGACTATGGACGTTGAACGTGAATTTGAGCTTATAAACAACGGGGTTATATATCTCCGCGAGAATTTCTTCAGAAAAGATATTTCCATATCTGCACTTGCAGCTATGTGCAATTTAAGCGAGGTTTATTTCCGCAAACTGTTTAAAAAGAAGTATGGAATCTCTCCGCTTCGTGAGCTTGCGCGACTCCGCACAAATTTTGCAAAATCGCTTCTCGAAATTAAAAGCTATACCATTTCGGAGGTTTCCGAGCAATGCGGTTTTTCCGACAGTTGCAATTTTTCCACATTCTTTAAGAGAGAAACGGGAAAGACGCCTGCGGAATATAAAAAGGAGCATATGTATTAAAAGCAGATTTGCTTTTTTCTTGAAATCGGTATATTATATTCTTATGAAGTATTAAAAGGTGGGTAGGACACAGTGGCGAAAAATACGAGAAATGCTGAATATACAAAGAAATATAACAGAAGTCTCTTTTTGCGTCTGCTTCGCATTGAATCAATGTCGCAGGCAGACATTGCGAGAAAAATGGGGCTTACCCGTGCGGCGGTTTCCCTCATCACGGAGGAGCTCATTCAGGAAGGGTTTATCACCCAGTCCGAAGCAAATGTTTCGGGGCGTGGCAGACCTCCTGTGTCACTTTCCCTTGTTCCCGACTCTTTATATTCTATCGGAATTTATCTCAACCGCGACGGCTGCTTTGCAGGTCTTATTGATATCTGCGGAAATGTGCATATAAAAGAACGGGTTAAGCTTGAAGAAACCTCGGACAAGCTCTCTGCCATTGAAGCCACCATACGGAATATGCTCAAAGCCTCGGGAGTTTCAAAGGAAAAGCTTGCAGGTGTCGGAATTTCCGCACCGGGTCCCCTTGACGGAGAAAACGGCGTTATCTTAAATCCGCCGCGATTTGATTTATGGCACAATATGTCGATATGCGAAGAGCTTAAAGCACGGCTCAATATTCCTGTATATCTTGAAAACAATGCATCGAGCCTTGCTCAGTTCCACTACGGAAAGCGCGAGCTTTGCGGAAGCGAAAACTTTCTTCTCCTTCTTGTCGACAGCGGTGTCGGCTCTGGAATAATCTCCGGCGGTAAGCTTTTAAAGGGTGTCGGATATTTCACAAGTGAGCTCGGTCACACATCAATCGACTATAACGGAAAGCGCTGTGTTTGCGGAAATATCGGATGTCTTGAGGCGTATGCCTCGATTCCGTCACTTCTCTCTGATACACCCTTCAGGCAGTGGAGAGAGATAATTGACAAACGCTCTGAAAACAATCGGGCATTTGAGCTTATAAATCTTGAGCTCAACTATCTTGCAAGCGGAATTATGAATGCGGCAAATATCATCAGCATTGATACTGTTGTGCTTGCAGGTGATATATCCTACGGTGCAGACTTCACCGCTCCCATTCTTGAAGAAAAGCTGCACGAGCGAAGCCTTCGCCGCGACCGTTTGCCCCTCAGGGTTATTCCTGCAATCTCAAAAGAAGATACATCAATACTTTCAGCCGCCAATATTGCATTCAACCGTTTTTTACAGGTATAAAAAATATTTGATTTGAAAATCAGGGTTTTAACGGATACAAGTCCTTAAATCCTGATTTTATTATAGCATTATGCGAAAAAATGTGTTATAATAGGATTACTAAACTTTATCACAAAACTTTGATTTTAAGGAGGAGTTGCTATGGATAAATTTTCCATCGAGCCGGATGCCCGTACCACATCAGGCAACGGAATAGCCGTGGAGCACCATAAATATGAGCAACCGTGCCAGGCAACGGAGCTGCACATTCACAGTTCCATAGAGGTCCTCTTTCTCGTCCGTGGCGAGCTTCAGATAATAACACGCAGCAACACCTTCACTCTCCGTGAGGGTGAACTCGCTCTTTTCAGAAAATATACAATCCACGGTATGAACGTTATTTCGGAAGACGGGTGCGAATATTACGTAATCAAATTCCATATGTCAATACTCAATGACTTTGCATCAGCCGAAAATATCAATTATTATCATTCGTTTTTCAGTATTGATGCAAAGATTGACAATCTTGTATGGCATCGTGATGAGCTTGAGAGCAACAACATCATCCCCGCGATAAAAGAGGTTATTGGGTTATATCCGGGTGACGGAATTTTTGGCTTTTTCAAACTCAAGCTGAGCGTTGGAAAATTCATTCTCGCAATGATGCAGGATTATTACAACCGCTCACCGGAATATTTCAACTCATTGAAATTCAACGATGCAATGACACGGAATATCAGAAAGGCAATCGAATTTGCAAACGCAAACTACAAAAGCCCCATAACCGCCGCAGATGCCGCAAAGGAAGCAGGTCTCAGCTACAACTATTTTTCAAACTGCTTCTCACGGGTTACGGGAAAGACCTTCACCCAA
>JAFQVE010000158.1 GCA_017408185.1 Oscillospiraceae bacterium
AGAGAATATTCTTGTATTTGAAGTAACAGACGGTCCGGGCGGTCATAGCATTTCAAGAATGCGTCCCGGCGTGCTTACGCTCACAAGCGGAACGCTTGCAGAGGGTGCATCATACGCAACAGTTCCGATGTATATGGAAGCCTCTGTGGAAGAAGCAGAGCTTAAGGTTGGTGAGTCTGCAGCTCTCACGGTTTCAGGCTGGCTCAACGACGGCACGGTCTTAGGTGATGCTTTAGTTTCATTTAAGAGCAAGGCCGGCTACGTCAGTGTCGAAAACGGCGTTGTTATGGCTAAGGAAACAGGTACAGATGTCATAACCGCAACGGTAACCTACGGAGGAAAAACTCTTTCAAAGGATATTTCAATAGCCGTTCTTCCTGAGGTTTCCGCGCCGCCGTATCAGCTTGTATATGATTTTAGCAATTTGGATGAATCCGGATATACTTCGGACAATAAAGCAACATAGATATATGATAAAGTTGTTTTTGGTGCAACGAACGGAACGTGGGCATATCACTCACGGTATGATCTGATGGATGACACAGTAACCTATAAGCCGAATTACGGAATGGAAATCAAGTCAAACGGCGTGGGGGACTATTTCGCAGTTAAGATAAACGTGCCGTATGAAGGGGATTTTGTTCCGAGCCTTACGTATTATGAGCAAGACACTAAGGACGATGCCAAATATGTTGTGGCAGATGTGTATATATTGCCGGAGAACTCGGACGTAAGCACTGCCGCAGAAGATAATAAAAAGTTCATCGTGCACAACTTGTATTTTAACAGAAACGGCGGAAAAAACAGTCCTACTAATTTGGCAAAGTATGAAAAGGACACTTCGATTAAGCTTTCTGCAGGAGAGAATATTCTTGTTTTTTATGTAACTGATTGTGGTGGCGATCACAATTATACAAGGGTTCGTCCCGGTGCTCTTACCCTCACAAGCGGAACGCTTGCAGAGGGTGCATCATACGCAACAGTTCCGATGTACATAAGCGAAGCTAAGGTAAATGACGCAGAGCTTGAAACCGGTGACACCACAACTCTCGAGATTTCCGGCTGGATGAATGACGGCACTGCGTTTGATAAAGACTCCGCTACTGTTTCATTTGGCACCGAAAGCGAAAATATAAGCATAGACGGCAACACCGTTACGGCAAGCTCAGTAGGAACAGCAACCGTAACCGCGAGTGTTACAAGCGGAGAAAAGACACTTGCAAAGGATATTGACATTGCCGTTGTTCCGACTGCACAGGAAAAGGCAGATGCGGCGTTCAATGCAGCAGAGACCACAACGCAATACAACGCACCGGAATTGACCGGATTAACCATAGGCGGAACGACAATTGACGGAGTTCCAAACGGTGACGGCTCGTTTAACATCACGGCTCCTGCAGCAAAAGAAAACGGAAGCAAATTCCTCTACTGGGCAAAAGCACTTACCACTAAAAAGACAATTTTGCTCTATAAGACGAATGAGCTTGAAAACTATTTCCCCGGAGAAAACGGACGAGAACTGCTTATAGCAGTGTATGAGGATGAGCTTCCGACAAGCGCTGAATACTACAACGCAAACGGTCAGCTTATTCCGGGCGCAAAGGACAGCGACCGACCGTATATGGCAGGCTACGGCACTGCAAGCGGCTGGAAGCAATACGGAGAGACAAACATCTGGGTTGCAGAGTATAACAACAAAACACAACCGGATAATGTTGCGGTAACTGTTGAGAACGGAACAGGCACAGCTACACTTCCTTATGGCGAGAAGGTTACCTGCATTGCAAATGAA
>JAFQVE010000159.1 GCA_017408185.1 Oscillospiraceae bacterium
AAGCTTGCGGCTCTCTTCTTTTATTGACGGACACTCAAAGCCTGCCTTTTCAAACATATCATATACTTTTTCACCGAGCCTGCCTTTGGGCAGTGCCACATTAAGCATTTTCTTCAAGAACCGTCACCTCCCCGCAAGATAGCTTTAAAAGTCTTTTATATCTGAGCTTTTCAGGTATTTTTCTCTGTGCAATTACGCTTGCGCCCGTATCTCTTATCCGTGTTGCTGCGCGGTTGATATTGAGCGCAGTTTCGTTTTCGTCATAAATTATAAGCGTATCAACGTCAAAGCGCTCGCTGTTTTCAGAAAGCGCTTCAAGAGCATCAAGATATACGGCAAAGCCGATAGCACCTGCGCGTTTTCCCATACGGCGCATGAGATTGTCATATCGTCCGCCGGAGAGAATGCTCTGCGGAACGCCGTGGACATATCCCTTGAACACAATGCCGTTGTAATATTTTATATCGTCAACAACGGAAAAGTCAATGCGCAGGTTTTCAGACAGACCGCAAACATCAAGCGCGTTACAGATATCTTCAAGCTCTCTTATATATTCTTCGCGAACACCGAGCGAATAGAGCTTTTTGGTAACGTCACTCGCATTCCCATAGGTGGAGATAAGCGAAAGGAGGAGGGAAGCTTCTTCTCTGTCTCCGCAGATAAGGGCGGCTTCATGAAGGTTTTTCTCGCCTACGCACTTTATCAGTGCGCGTTTTTCTTCGTCGGAGAGACCGAGAGCGTCAATCGCATCAAGGAGAATACCTATGTGAGAAATATCAAGCACCCATTCGTCTGATATCGTGATAAGGCTCTTTGCCGCGAGGGTGAGAACCTCAGAGATGCAGTATGCATCAATATCGCCGATGCATTCAAGACCTACCTGCATAATCTCGCGGAAGGATTTTGTGCTTCCCGAAACGCGGTAAACGTTTTCGTTGTAATACATTTTCTGCACAACGCCCGTCTCTTCCTTGCAGTTCTTGATTATAGAAAGCGTAACGTCTGGTTTGAGCGCCAGAAGGCGTCCGTTTGTATCGGTGAAGGTTATAACACCGTCGGAGATAAGAAAATCCTTATTTCTTACATAAAGGTCATATTCCTCAAATTTGCTCATTTTAAACTGTGAATAGCCATAGCCGGCGTACAGCGAGCGCAGAGCAAACGATGCGCGTTCTTCGTTTTTTAAGTTCTTATCGCTGATGTTCATTTTGCTTTGTCCTCTTTTGCTGATTTGATTTTTTCTATTGCGTTGCGGTATCCGCCGCTGCCGTAGTTAAGGCAACGGCTAACGCGGCTTATCGTTGCGGTGGATACGTTTACCTCTTTTGCAATGGACTGGTAATTCTTTCCCTCGTCAAGCATAAGAGCCACGTCAAAGCGCTGCGCCATATCCTGCACCTCGTTTATCGTGCATACATCCTCGAAAAAGTTATAACATTCATCAACCGATTCAAGACGCAGAATTGCTTCAAAAAGACGGTCAAGAGATTTTGAATGAAAGCTTGCCATATGCGTCACTTCCTTTGTTCTTAAATTAGTCACTTTCATAGTTTACCACTTTACCGTGCTAAAGTCAATAGGTGAATGCAAGAAATTTCGAAAATGAGCAATACAAGAGACAGAAACGAAATTAATCGCTTCTGTTTCTTGCGGAAATATACTTCAATCGGCTACTGTAGATTTGCACACCCATAAGGCTGTTATTATATAGACTGATGGGTGTGCTTGTGTCGCAGCATTCGGAGATTTCTACAATATGATTATATACTACTTTATCCTACTTGTCAATATTCAATCCTTTTTTGTAGTATAATTTAATAGAGGTGATATTATGAAACCGTTAAAACAGAAGATAAGCATAACAATAGACGGAGATTTGCTTGAAAAGCTCAAGGTAGCAGCCGAAGAAGACGAGCGCTCTCTTTCGCAGTATATAAATCTTGTTTTAAAAAAATTTATTGAAAGCGAAGATGAGAAATAGCAAACTACCTTATGGAAAGAACGGACAACTCAAGATGAATAAATGGCAAGTATCGCGAAGACAGCTAACCGTTTTACAAGAAACAACAGGAACGATTATGAAAATCATGCCTGTTGTTTCTATATATTTATCGTATTTTACCCTTCATATCCGGCAAGGATGCCGCCTTACAGGTACAGCACGCTAAAGCAAGCTGACGCTGAACTTCAGAATGCTAAAAATTTAGCATCAAATGAGGAGTTTCTTCGCTCTGTTGTGCCGACAT
>JAFQVE010000160.1 GCA_017408185.1 Oscillospiraceae bacterium
TGGACTCATTATTATTTCCGTCGCGGTCAACAACGTCGATAAGCTGAGTCATAAGGTCGCCGCCCGTTGCTTTGTGCCAGTCATTCGGAGTTGTATCCGTTGCGTACAACCACTTTAACATTTCACTTGTGAGCGGTTCGCGGTCGCGGATTATCGCAGCACACGCAAGAGCATTCTGCTTCATACCGAAGTTTCCGTTTATCTGCCTGCGCTGCATCGCGTAATAAATTTCGTCCAATATTCCGCGTTCCCAGTTATCCCATATCTTTTCGGGAGTTGACTTATCATTCTCAAGTCCGCGTTTTTCCGCCTCTGAAGAAAGAAATTCTATAACTTCTTTATCTTCAAGCATCGGGAAGAACGCATCACATGCAAGTGCATTACGCTGTGTATAGTTTGCTTCGCTTATGCATCCAAAGATTTTACCTACACCACGGTTACCGTCATTGTGAGCATATTTGATACCGCCAATTCCTTCAAGGTCATAGCTCGGATAGAGGTCTGCAAGACGGTCTGTGAGGATTGCTCCCGCACGTCCGTATTTTTTGTCACCGCTGAAGAGATATGCACGTGTGAGATAAAGAATCGCATCCTCCATCTCGGCATGGAGCTCTCTGTTGTAGACTGCAATGTAGGTGTGAATTTCCTCGCAAGTCTCCGTTGCCATTCTTCCGGGCTTGTAGCCAAAGCCGTCATCTACACCCCAGCGATTACCGTCTATAGCCTCTCCCGTGCGCGGATCCTTGTTGTATGATTCCGGTTTTGACTCGTCACGAAGCTCGGAATAAAGCTCGTTGTAAAGAAATCCCTTCGGATTTCCGTAGCCGTAAAATTCATACCAGGCATCGGAAAACTCCTCTGCGGGTGCCTCACATTCACATTCCGCTCCATCGTGGAAGAGCATTTCGTGGTGCTTCTGCCTTGCGCGGTCAACATCAAAATATCCCTGTCTGTCGCGCCCGAGCTCAAAGAAGCTTTCAAAATCGTTACTTGGGAACAGGCGCTTGCACTCCATGCACTGCACCTGCCACGGACGACTTACAATATCAACCGCAAAGCCCGAAGAAAGGCCGCCGGCATACTTTGCCGTCAGATCCGTTCCGCAATAGCGGCAGGTATATGCATCCGGGTCATCCTTAAGGCTTGCTCTTACACTTCTCGGAATCCCCTCACCGGGAAGCTGAGCGTAAATCGTCATATACTTATCGAGGTATTTATCCGCCTGATTGCACGCTGACTTCATCTGGCTTTTTGCCCAATCGTATTTTCTTACGTTTTCAGCAATTGCCTCGCGCTTTTCGTATGTATAATACGTCGGCTCGGTTTTGCGGTCGTCAACGCCAACTTCAACGGTGGCTTTTGCGGTCATCTCCTCGCCGCAGAAGGTTGCGCTTGCGCTGATTTCGACCGTTCCCGCCTTTTCACCGCGGATAACGCCCATATTATCTATTGAAACAATGCCGGGCTCGCTGTAGTCATAAGTAATGCTTCCTGCCGGAATTGTTACAATGTTTCCGCTCTTTCTTGTAAGCTGCCATGATATATCTGTCGTTTCGCCTACATAGAGCGAAGCTTTTGTCACGAGTGAATTTCCGGTTATTTCTGTATTGTCAACTGCCGTAATAACAAACTCACCGGTAACAACGTTACCCGCTTTATCTTCAATCTTCACGGATATTGTTGCCGTGCCGTCACCCTTTCCGGTAACAACACCGTCATTTGAAACGGACACTATCGAAGAATCAGACGAAGACGCCACCATCGTATAATCCTCAGGCGAGAGCACCGAGCCGTCAAGGCGGGTTGCTATTACATTTATCTTCGCCGTATCACTCCACTCAAGCTTCTGCTTATCCATATAAATGTCTATATAATGCATTTCATTTTTGCCGTAAAGCGTGAGTTTTTTGGGGAAATCATAACCGAAAACAGAGTCTGCGCGGCGCTTGAAAACAAGCCTGTACTCACCCTCTTCTTCAAACTGCAATTCACCAAGCTCAATAGTTTCCGCCTTATACTTCACTACGTTTTCATCGTAATAATCTGCTGTTCCGAGCGGTGTTGCAGTTTTCAGAATTTCGGTAATTTCTTCCGATGTATCGGTTGTTCCATCCTTTGGAAGAATAAATATATCACTTTTAGTTGCATATGTTCCCTGAACCGAGTATAAGAACTCCGCAACATATCTCCCCTTTTGAGGTACTTTTATATCAAAGGCTACCCAGTCGCCAACCTTCGGAAGCTGCAAACGGAGAAATTTTTCAGGATTATCCTCCGCACCTTCGTACATAAACACCTGTCCGTATTTCGGCGTCCACGCGGCGTTCCCGCCTACCATACCGTACTGCCAGTTACCCGGACCGGTAACACCGGTATACTGATATGTTATACCGCGGAGATCACCCGGATATGTAGCAGCGTCAAAGCCCTCGGGTGGATTATTCACAGGATCCCACGACATATTTCTTTCATAGAAGTTATATTCCACGTCAATCCCCGGAAAGGCTTCCGGAAGCTTTGTTATGTTAAGCGTTTTCGTTGCCGTAACCGGCGCTTCGCCATTAAGGCTTATCTGTGCCGTTATCGTCGTTTCTCCCGTTGCCTTGATGATAAGCGCATTTCCCTTTGTGGGAACCTCAACAACCTCTGTGTTTGAGCTCGTATACTTAACCTCCGCGCGGCTTAAATCCGCATCGGTGCCGTCACTCATTTTTCCCGAAAGCGTTACCTTGCCGCCATCGGAAATTTCCATATCGGCATACATAAGAAGCGTTTTTTCACCGCCGTCGAGAATTATGTTACCCGCAACAGCAAAGGCATTTCCCGAGCTTTTAGGCGCACGGAACGCAACTCTGTTGAGTCCCTTTTTGAGGCTTACGTTTGCTATATAGGACGGGTTAGCATTAAGCGTTTTGTAATTATCCGCATTTTTGTCAAGGGTATTAAAGCTTCCGACAAAATACGCATCATCAATCGGCGAGTCGGTTTTATCTCCGTCGGAAACATATACACCGACATCGCAGCCTTCTTTATGCATACCATGTTCGATATACATAGTATAAACACCCTCAACAGGGACATTTATCACGAAGGATGCCCATCTGTTCTGCCCGATGCAGAGACCGGACTCTGTGTATGAGAACGCCCAGTTCGGGCTTTCTGTGTTATCCGAATTTGCAAGATACCCCCAGAAGTTATCATTGCTGTCAGGCGTCATAGTAGCAAAGGCAGGTTTTGAAGTAATGTTTGCCTCCGAAACCTCTGCAATATTGTAAAACACCGTATACCCTGTCTTTTCAGTGGAGTCTACAATAAACGGAACTTCATAAGTCAGCGCGCGTTCTCCGACGGAAAGAGTTACTTTAATTGACACTCTGCCGTCCTTGAGACCGGTGATTTTACCCTTTTCATCTATGCTGATAACCGAGCTGTCGGACGGCTCATAGGTGTAGCTGACATCACCAGAAAGCACTTCGCCGTTGTTCATCCAGCCGGTTGCAACAACCTCTGCAGTCTCGCCCGGCTTAATCTCTTTCTTTGAGGTTGATACGGTTGCATACATAACAGCAGAGGCATCCGTATCTTTTCCCTCAAGAATAAGCTTGTGGGGATACTGACCATAGGTATTGTTGTGCGTACCGGTTGAGCGGAATATAAGATAATACTCCCCCGCTGTCGGAACGGTTACGATGCCGGAATTGCCTTCAACATCGTATTTATTGACCGGCTCCGGTTCCGTGTTAAAATAACTTATGTCACGGAGCAGATTTATCTTTTCTTTATTTTCATCTACCGCATCGGTTGTGGATATATCTGCAGATGCCGGAATAAGGAAAACATCACCCACGCCGCCTGTTTTTGCGTTCTGATGATACAGAAGCTTTGCATTGTATTTTCCGGCATATGGGATATTGAGCTTAAATGCAACATAATCCGTTGTGTCATACATGCTTGCATATACTCCGTATACGGACACTGTTTTTATTGTCGTTCCGGTTACCTTGACGTATTCCCATGTTCCTGTTGTATTGTCATATCCGGCATTGGAGGTGTCAAGAAGCAAATCGTTTGATGTTTTGCCGTCAATCTGATTAAAGTCATAGGTCAGAACGGGTGCATCCGGAAGCGGCTTTGTAACTTTAAGCAAAAGAGTTTTTGTGCTTTTAAGCGTGCCACAGCTTGCCGTTACAACAATTTCGGCTGTACCGTCCGAAACTGCCGTAACGCTTCCGTCTGCATCCACACCGGCAACACCGGTATTCTTCGACGCAAAGCTATATGTAACCTCGCCCGGAAGCGCTCCGCCGTCCGACATAGATGCAGATGCAGTTATCTTTGTGCTTTCTCCGATTTCAAGAGTATCCGCACCAAGCATCGCCGTAAGCTGCAAGCCGCGCGGAACGAGAGTCAGGCTCTTCGGCTGGCAATAGTAGAGCTTTTTGCTTTTGTCGATATTTACCCCATCGCCGTTGAGTACGAGTATGAAATAATAATTACCTGCGGAAAGTGGTCTCGAATTGAATGTTTCCGTACCACCCTTTGATGTATCGACAACTCCTATACGACATTTTGAGTCAAGTGACTTTACATAATCGGAGAGAGTTTCATTAGTAGGCGCCGTTTCACCCTTAGGTGCAAGATAAAGCTCCAGAATCGGACCGTAAGCAGCAAGTGGCACATGAGTAAATGTGGGTATAAACTCTCCGCCTTTTTCTACCTCGATTTCAAAGCAAACTGCAACCGCAGTCCCCTCTCCGTCAGGGTCAAAAGAAATCATGTTTGTTTCACTCGAATTTTTAATGGATATGCGGCTATATTCGACTCCGCTTTTTTCTGTACCCATTCCGGCTACCGTGTATCCGGCAGTTTTTGCGCTCTGTGCAACAAATCCCCACGCTGCAGATACACTCTCAACCGTTGTGTTAAGGGTATGGAGACCTGCATTCGTTGTATAACTATTTGTTTCGTAATTGCACAATCCGGAAGCGCCTGCCGTACCTGTATGCGCGGCGCTTGAGAACACGTATGTATACGGTTCAGTTGCCGTATCAGCTGCTCCGCCACTTGCAAGGACTACTGCAGGCAGAAGTCCCGCTATAAGCGTCAGCAATAATAAAAATGATATTATTCTTTTCACGTTTTTCTCCTTTTTCTGAGAAAGAGAAGCGGAAAGTTATTTAGTTTTAACCCTCCGCCTCCGTTGCCTTTAGTTCTTATTTACTGTAATAAACCTTGCCGTCTTTATCGATTACATAACCGACAACGCTTGTTGCACCGATGTCATTAACCGCCGCAAGGTGGTTTAAATCCTTTTTGGTCATAACAGCGCGGTTAATTGATGCATAGCTTGCATTTCCCTCTGTTGCAAACGCAATACCGCGCTCAAGAACATCATCACCGTCAAAGCCGATGAACTCTGCCACATATGTGGTTTCAGTACCGTTCGCCACGCTGCCGAGGATGATTTTTCTTACCGTGTCCGCAAGCGGAACATAATCAGTGTAAACTGCTGTCAGCGTGCAAGGTTCCCATGCGCAGAAGGAATATTCGCGGTCAAAGCTTACGATTTCGTCACCCTTTTTCCAGTAGTTGAAGAGCTTTGTATTCTCCTTGCGTGCCGGTGCGGTTACGGTAACCTTATCTCCGAAGAGCGGCTTTTCTTTTCCGCCCTCTACAGTCATTGTACCATTTTCTACGGTAATGTCAATGGAAGTATTTAACTCATCATACTCTGCAACGAAGAGCGCATCTCCTGTTACCCTAACTTCCTCACCTGCATCGTAGGTCACGCCGTCTGCGGCATACTTCCAGCCCTTTACCGCACCGTAACCTGCAAGAGATACATTTGTCAGCGCGGGAGTTCTAACCTTGCCGTCTGCGATTGCCACTGTGGCGATAATATCGCCGTTTGCGTTATAGAAGGTTGCGTTTTTAGCAGCTTCTTTGGTATTGCGATATACTGCAAAGAGCCAGAGCTTTTCCGTTTCTTTGGTATAGTTGTATGTTAAATCCGTGCTTACTTTCTTCTGATTATTGCCTATGCCCTTTGCCCAGTAAAGGAATTCATAGTCTCCGACGGTCTTCTCAGCGGTCGCAGAAGATTCACTCTTTGTTACAGCATTCTCAACTGCATTTCCGTCGGTGTCCTTTGCGAGTACGCTTATTTCGTTGCTGATTGTTGCTTCTTCTTTTGCAGTCGCGTTGCCCGGGTTTACGTTAACCTCTGCATCGCCGGGTTCGGTAGCATAAGACGGTGTAGTCGCTGTAAGATGAATAGATTTAAGGTGGGCACCGCGCACAGTGCCAGCGTAACCGCATGTGCCATATCCCGTATACGATACAACGAGATAATATTCCCCGGCAGCGTTTGCCGTAACTTTTCCTATAATAACCTCTCCATTTGCCGTCTGAAGGTCAATATTATTGCCCACTGTATTTGCGGCAATGTTTTCTGAATTTAACTCCTTATCGGCAGGGAAGAACGAAAACTGAACTTCCGCGTTATAAGACAGGTTTGTTCGCTGGAACGACATAGTGTATGTATCCGGGTTCTCCACATAGAGTTTAAGAGCAAAGTATCTATCTGTAATATCACCGACAGACATCATAAATCCGTTTTTATTAATGTACTTTGATGCCGGTAGATTGTCTCCACCATAAGACCATTTTTCACTGTTCGCTGTGTTTATGTATTTATATTCGTTTGTGATAAAGCGTGGTATAGCAGCGTTATATAGCATATAATTTGCCGTGCCGTTTTCCCAACATCCTATCGTACTCTTTCCGGCTTCAGTTGAACTTGTGATGTTTTTATCAACAGGAAGACCTATATCACTGCCTTCTCCGTCAGTGTCTATGTCAATGCCACCATTCATGGTGAACAAATAATCGTATTTTTCATATTCACCCTCCCTCGGCTTCAGCTCAAGGCTTTTGAGAAGGAAATAATGAAAATTTTTATTGTTTTTTGCTGCATACTCAGCCGCAGCCTTGCTTTCACCGTTCGGAACCATTATAAAATAACAATTCGTATTGCTCTTAAGCTCAACAGAGCGCATTTTAAGTGATGAACCGGAACAAGCATCAACCGTTCCTATACGGTATTTCGGGTCGAGGTCTTTCTTTACAAAATCAGAAAGATTATCATTTGTTATCGGGGTGGTAACATCGCTTTTCGGAACAAGATACAACTCTACAATCGGTCCCAAGGAATGACTTGCATAATTAAGAGTAGGAACGAATGTTCCGCCATCGGTAACCTCAAGCTCCAAGCAAACAGCGGAAGCAATACCTTCCATATCCGGATCAAAGGTTACCGCTTTGTTTATGTCATAATTCGGTCTGTAGTAGGAAAGACGCATTTGACTTGAGTCCGTACATGAACTGTCTGCAACGGGAAAAGCTTCTGCAACATACCCCCAGCGAGCAGAAACTGATGTATCGGTAGTTTCTATGCTCTGCATAGTGGTGGCAAATGAAACTGAGCCAGTATTCCCTGCCGACCCGGTATGTGCGGCGTTTGAAAACACATACGTGTATCCCTCTGCCGGCGGGGCGTCTGATGCAAATGCGGCGGGGATAAGACCGACCACAAGCATCATTGCGAGAATTAATGATAATGCTTTTTTCATGAGATTTTTCCTCCTTAATTTTGAGCAATTTAACGTAATGCCCGATTGTAAATTTAGAGTAACATTAAAGGGCGTTTGTCGTCAATATAATTTTTTATACTTTCAGGTCAAATTAAGACTTGATTTTTTCAAATTTATAGTGTATTATACATACAAAAGGACGGTGATTATTTTGAA
>JAFQVE010000161.1 GCA_017408185.1 Oscillospiraceae bacterium
GAAGCGATAATGGTTCCTCACGTTATGAGCAAGAAAGATGCTGAAGAGGTGGCATATTACACAAAGTTTCACCCCATTGGCAGAAGGCCTCTCGACGGAGGAAACAGCGATGGTATGTACTGTCTCATGGATCTTCCTGAATATTTTAAATATTCAAACGAACAGAAGCTTACGATTGTCCAGATAGAAGATATCGAAGCGTATGAGCAGATTGAAGAAATTGCATCTGTTTCCGGAATCGATATGCTGTTCTTCGGTCCTGCCGATTTTGCGCATTCGCTCGGCCTTGCCCATAATATGGGAAATGAAAAAATATGTGAGGCACGCAAGCGTGTAGCAGAAGTGGCAAGACGTCACGGAAAACTTGCCGGAACTGTCGGCAGTACAGCTAATATGGAAGAATTATATAATATGGGATACCGTCTTGTCAGTGTCGGTGCTGACGTAATTGCATTATGTGATTATTACGCAAACATAAAAAAGTTTGTTGATGAATTAAAAAAGAAATTATAAGGGGGGAAAGAGTTGATAACCGATAGCCTTAAAAACAGTGAAATGTACTACGCTATGAACAGCTACTTTCCTGATATCTTCGCAAAAATCAAGTCACTCACGAAGGCTGACATAGGTAAAAAGCTTGTGCTTGAAGAAGACGCTGCATGGGTATCTGTTTCTTCGGTGGAAAGCGCTCCCGAGGGTGTGCGAAGGTTTGAGGCACACAAAAGGTTTCTCGATATCCATTTTGTTCTTGAAGGCGAAGAAACGTTTGCATATGCAAATGTCGACGGACTGACGCCGGACACCGCGTATAACGAAGCAGAGGATTGTTTATTGTTAAACGGAGACGGAACAAAGCTTACTCTCCGCACAGGTGATTTTTGTATTGTTTTTCCGCAGGATGCGCATATCCCGATTCTTGAAAAATCAAGCGAAGGAAAGCTCGTTCGCGGAGTTGCAAAAATAAAACTTTAAATTTACAGGAGGAATGGCAAAATGAAGAAAAGATTATTATCAATCATTCTCGCAATCACGGTGATTGCAACACTTCTCCCTGCAATGGCACTTTCCGCAGGCGCGGAAAATACCGCAGCGACCGAATATACATACAATTTCGGAACGGACAGCGGAGTTTCCAGTAACACTCCCGTAACAGAGGTAACAAATTACGTCAGTACAGGCAGTAAATGGAAGTACGCAACCAATGTATGGGATAGTAACAATAATACAATAGGTAACACCGTTAAAAAATCAGACATCAAGAGCGGATATATGAGAGTAAAGACAGCAGCTGTAGGGTCATAGCTTGCTCTCAAAATGGAGGTTGAGGAGAGCGGATGGTATGAAATTCAGTTCTCATCCTACAGAAGAGAAGGCTATGGCGGAATCGGAGATGTGTACCTTCTTCCTACGGGTAACATCGACGACTCGAGTGCTAAAATCGAAGCTGCACTCAGCGGTTCCGATGTTATTACAGTTGCAAAGGATGTAAAGTATTGCGATATATCAAGCGGCTCCGGGCCGAAAAATGAAGCAAGTGTTGTAAGTGAGCTTACTGCAGAGGAGTATTATATTGTTTTTAAAGTAACGGGACAAGATTCTGCTATAACGAACGAAGCGCTCTATATGTATCCTGCAAGCCTGACACTGAGAGAGCTTTCTGCACAGGAAAAGGCAGATGCGGCGTTTATTACAGATGATAACAAAGAGGAAAACATATCTTATACGGCTTCGGACCTGAAAGGACTTACTATAGACGGTGATGTTATTGATGGCGAACCAAACGGTGACGGTTCATATA
>JAFQVE010000162.1 GCA_017408185.1 Oscillospiraceae bacterium
CGTTGGTTTGACAAATCTAAGCTTGATCCGTCGCTCGTATCCTTCCTGACAAAGGCAATAAGAATTATTCTGTATGTTCTTCTTGTTGTTTCAGCTCTTGGAAGTATCGGTATTTCCACAACGGGAATTATTGCTGCGCTTTCTGCTGCGGGGCTTGCTATTGCCGTTGCTCTCAAGGATTCGCTTTCCAATGTTGCCGGAGGAATTCTTCTTCTCGTTGCACCGCGGTTTTCAACCGGAGACTTTATCGAAGCGGGCGGGGACTCCGGAACGGTTGTGAAGGTTGACCTTCTTCATACACTTGTACGGACACCTGATAACCGTCAGATAAGCATTCCGAATGGTGTTCTTATAAACAGCCATATCACAAACTACTCACGTGAGACAATGCGCCGTGTGGACATAACATTCCAGATCGCATATGAGTCCGACGCTGAGAAGGCAAAGGAAATTGCACTGCAGACTATTCACGCTCATTCCTGCACGCTTACCGAGCCGGAAGCGCCTATGGCAAGAGTTTCGGGATATGGCGACAGCTCTGTGAATATTGCAACGCGCACATGGTGCAACAGCGCGGACTACTGGACAGTATATTTTGACCTCACCGAGCAGGTTCGTGCGGCATTTGAAGCGAACGGAATAAGCATTCCGTACAACCAGCTCGATGTACATATAAAAGAAAAATAAAAAGAAACAAAACAGTTTGCGGCAAAGCTTTTGCTGCAAACTGTTTTGTTTCCGGATGATTTTGAACTCGCTTGAATAAGCTTTTTGTCATAACTATTTTTTTGAGTATAATTGTATACTTTTAAGCTCAAGTGAATCAATTTGAGATGTATGGACAAATCTGCTCGATAAACATAGGTATATCCAATCCGACGGAGAAATCCTTGATGTCAGACTCTATGTAAAGGCAAGCTATTATCTTTTATATATGGTTATGTGTTGCCCGGAGTGTCCGGGTGATCTTCATACAGCCAATCATAAATCGAGTTATGTATTCTGGGAAGATGGGGACGGTTCCGCGCGGTTGCGAGCAGCTGTGTCGGTGAAATACCCCAATACCTTTTAAAAACGCGTGCGAGATTTTTGCTGTTATAAAGCCCTGTTTTTTCGGCAACCTCGTCGAGGGACAGCCCCATCCGTACGTAGTAGATTCTTGCATGCGTCATGCGCACAGACATAAGAAAATCCAAAAAGCTCTGTCCTGTAACGGCTTTGAAATTTTGTGTAAACATAGTGCGTGACATACCGCAAAAACGTGCAGCCTCGTCGATAGTGATTTTTTTTGAAAAATTCTCTGTAATATAGTGAACAGCTTCTGTGATGGCGGAAACGTTGCTTTTAAGGATGTCGCTTGCGGGCTTTTTTGTCTCATCTGAACAGCTTAGGCGAAAAAAATCGGCAAGAAGCTCTGCCAGACGGTCAAGCGACATATCCTTTTCACGGGCAAACTCTGCGGTCATGCTTCGTATCAGGAAATTTGCCTCATTCAGAGCATCGCCGCAAAAGCTGCGATGCTCTGGAATTCTGTGTCCTTCAAAATATGCCTTTTCGCCGCAGTAAGGGAAAAAGCTATACCCACGCTCGGTAAGAAAGCTTTCCCGGAAAGAAATGTAAATTAAAACAGGTGTGTCAACGCTGTTTCTGCTATCACATATATGAGCGGCATACGGAAGAAAAAATGCACACGAGCCGGGCGTAAGATTATGTTCCTGACCGTTAACGATGAGATTTGCATCGCCTGAGAGTGCATAGCACAGCTGTATATGCTCATGCATATGGTAATTATCCTTCATGCGCAAACACTCGGTCGAAACCCTTATCGGCAGACGGTCAAGATGTCTTATGAATGAAAATTCATGAAAATGATTCATTGAAAGCCTCCTCCTTTTGTATACAGTATATCACGAGATTTCGGAATTGTCAAAAAAACGGCCGATTTGTAACCTAATTGAATTGAAACAAATATTGAGCTTGATGTAAACTATGGGTACAATAAGTTTAGTAAATTTTATGATTTGGAGGAAAGTTCAATGAAAAAATTTTTATCGATTATTCTCACGGCAATGCTTATAGTCGGAATGCTTCCGACAGCATTTGCAGCAGTAGATGCGGAAACAGGTGTAATTACATATAGCTTTTCCGGTGGCGTCGACGGTGTTTCAGACAGTAAAGATAATGCACCTATTGAAACTTTGGATGGAACAAAAATTTATACAGAATATGATGCGACTGACGGACGCTATTGGGCATATCTCGGAACAAACTTGGTGACCGCCAACGGAGCCGAAAGAGACTCTTACTTAGTTTGGTGCGCAAAAGGAGGATCTTTACGAACCGGTAATTCAAATGTAGAATTGGAACAGGATACATGGGTAGCTTTTAAAATTAATGTACCGTGCGGTGCCGATTATAAAGTTACGGGCGATATGTTTAAACACAAGTATTGTTCAAAAACTCTCGGAATTTATATAGCTCCGTTTGAGAAAGTAAAAGAAACATTTGAAAATGGTGATACTTATGGGAAGGGGCAACTGTCGGAGGATGGAGTATCCTATGAGAGAACAGGTGGGACTGAGTTTGAGAGGATCGGAATAGAAGGATATAAGCTTTGCGAACTCTCTACATATCAAAAGTCAAGTAGTTCAACAGCAAATTATACGATAAAAGACTTCATTTCCCTCGAGGCAGGCGAATATGTTCTTGTTTTCCATAACGGCAGCGAGAAAGGTCATATTGCGCCAAAAACAATTACGCTTACCCCGATGGAAGCTGTGACGGATGCTATTTCCTTTGTTGCAACCTCAAATGTCGGCGAAGAAGATATGATGGAGGTTGAGGCTGATGGCTTTGTTTATGACGAATTTACCGATTCAATCCCGGCAGGTACTTTCGTTACGGTAACAGCTCCTCAAAAAACAGGATATGAGTTTAAGCACTGGGTACGCGGTAGTGCAGATAACGGCGTATATGTTTCGGATAATCCCGTATACACATTTACAGCGCTTACCCACACCTTCCTCACCGCGATTTATGAGAATGTGTCAAACGAAAATGATGATACTGCAACTGTAGAGTTTTACAACGGAAACGGTCAGTATCTTGATAAAGCAACCTCGACAATCGGCGGAACTGTTAGCATTCCGGAAACTGTTTCTGCTCCGACCCTCACCGGTTTTGAGTTTGCAAATGAGTGGAAAACGGAGGATGGCGTTTTCAACGAAGCTACACCGCTTACAAGAAAGCTGACCCGCGCAGTTGCGCAGTTTAACACGCCGAACACCACATTTAAGGTAACCTGTGGTGAAGAAGAGGTGCCGCTTACTTACGGTTCGAAGCATACCTTTACAAGCAATAATCCTGTTTACTGGATGCGTGAAGGTGCAGTGCTTGGATATGGCGAAACATATACCTACGCAGCGTGGGATGCAACAAAAATCACGACATCAGAGACCGGCGAGTTGATTCCTGTGGTTCTTCTTGATGCAGACGCAAAAGACGGTGCAAGAATGATCGAATACAACACAGCGGGAAAGAATGTTATCGAGGTTGGTATTGTTTTTGGCGATGAGGATGTGAATATTGGAAGCTGCACCTCAAAGGCAACTTCGCAGTATAAGAATCAGCACGGTCAGTTTACCGCAAAACCATACGGCGAAGAAACTGTCGCACGCGGATATATGATTTACGAGGACAACGGCACATACAGAGTTATTTATTCAAAATAAGACAGCACAGGAGGGACGGAATGCACTTTTCCGTCCCTCATATAGACTGAAATACTACGTAAGAGGAGTGACTTTATGAAGCTAAAAAGAATATTTTCGCTATTGCTTGCGTTTGCAATGCTCGCTTCACTTCTGCCGGCAAATATCGTGTTTGCCGGTGAGGAAAGCATAGAACCGATAAAGTATGTGTTCACCTCCGCTGCCACAAAAGAGGGAGAATCTGTTGATCTGCTTAACGGAGGAACTTTCACATTAAACAATGAG
>JAFQVE010000163.1 GCA_017408185.1 Oscillospiraceae bacterium
CTCATTGTTTAATGTGAAAGTTCCTCCGTTAAGCAGATCAACAGATTCTCCCTCTTTTGTGGCAGCGGAGGTGAACACATACTTTATCGGTTCTATGCTTTCCTCACCGGCAAACACGATATTTGCCGGCAGAAGTGAAGCAAGCATCGCAAACGCAAGCAATAGCGAAAATATTCTTTTAAATTTCATAAAGTCACTCCTCTTACGTAGTATTTCAGTCTATTTGAGGGACGGAAAAGTTTATTCCGTCCCTCCCGTGCTGCCTTATTTTGAATAAATAACTCTGTATGTGCCGTTGTCTTCGTAAATCATATATCCGCGGGCGGTGGATATTGTATCGCTGTTCGGCATTGCGGTGAACTGCCCCTGAACGTCCCCCTTTGCCTTTGACGCTGCCTTGCCGGAGAAGCTTGCGACCGATGCATTCTCACCGAAGAGGATACCAACCTCAACGATGTCTTTGCCGTTTGCATCGTAAGAAATCATTCTTGCGCCGTTTTCCTTAACCTTAGCATCAAGCGATATAATCGGTGCGGCGGTTTCTTCTTCCACAAAGGTTATGCTTGCCGTATCCCATACGCAGTGCTTGTAACTTGCGCCGTTTGCAACAGGCTTTTCATTTACATACCATGTTCCGGCTTTTTTCGATGCAGATTTAAGCTCAAGCTCTGTATCGTAAGCATATGTATTAGTTATTGCGCCTTCAATCATGTCCCCAATCGTTACTTTAAAGCTTTCTTTTGCTTTATAATTTGCAACAACGCGGGTCAGCTTTTTAAACATTGCATCTGCCGAAACTGCGCTTACGCCGTCTATTGTCCAGAATGGCGATCCGTAGCCTGTGAGCGTTGCGTCCGGCTTTGTTATCAAGGAAAATGCCATATTTGCAACATTTTCCGCCGTATCAAGATACTGTCCGTTGTAGTTGTAGAACTCAACGTTGACTGTATCTTCATCTGCAACCGGCTCATAAACTGCGGAAAGGAAGGTGTTGGTCATTATCGGGAACTCAACCGTTGTATCAGTTGTAAGCCATACGCCGTAGTCACGGCTTCCGCGCTTCCAACCACGGAAGATATACTTTGGGTTAGTTGTGTTTGCAACTGCTTTTATCGTGCTGCCAACAGGGACGGAATCTATCTGATTGTTTGAAATATACCCTTCAATTCCAGTCACTGTAATCGCATTCGGCACATCACAATATGCTCCGAAGGAAACATTGCCGGAAACAGTTTCCATTTCTTCCTCGTCGCCCGTACTCTGCTTCATAAGATCTAAAAACTTGAAGTTACAGTAGGTTCTTCCTTTACTGTGATTCGAAGCAACCTCCCCCTTGCTAATGACACTTATAAGATAATATTCGCCTGCTTCCAGTTCAAGCTTTTCAGCATAAGTATCCTCAGGCTCGACAGAGCTACTGTTGGTATCCACGGAACAAATATGCTTTACAATTGCGTCCGCGTCATACGATGCATCTCCAACAAGTGACATTATCCCGTTAATATCTTGCACAGCATAGTCCTGTGCAGTGACATCTGTTGTTTTAACCATATAAAGATCAACTCTACCAGTAATCGCTGCTTCACCAAATCCCACAGTAGGTACATATGTTCCGCTTGCATCAACCTTAAGCATAAGAAGTAATGCATTGTCGTTGACTGGGTCAACACTCTTTACAGAATACTGTAGCTGCTCTTGTTGGAGTTCCATAGTACTATATACATCTCCTAAGCGGCTAACGTATTTCCACGAACCTGTTGATACACTCTTGTCGATCGTTTCATACGTTGTAAAATCTGTTACGGTAACGTTCTCGGTTTTACCATGTGCGGAGTAAGAAAACGCATATTTCGGGTTCTCAACCACATCTTCTGCAAATGCTGTCGGAAGCATTCCGACTATAAGCATTGCCGTGAGAATAATCGATAAAAATTTTTTCATTGAACTTTCCTCCAAATCATAAAATTTACTAAA
>JAFQVE010000164.1 GCA_017408185.1 Oscillospiraceae bacterium
GCAAGGATAAGTGATAATAATCTTTTCATTGTTCTCGTTCTCCTTTTTTCATTTATTGCATAGTATAAAAATCTATATAAAAATCGCGGATGCGATTATGTTTTTGCGCATAGGGTTATATATACATGGTCTTTAATTCAAGCGAATCAAGCATTACAACCTTCTCTTTCTCACCTTTTATAATCTTCACTGCAATCGGCATATCATAATCGGTATTAAGAAGATAAACCTTATCGCCTTCATAAACTGCATAGCGCAGTCTTTCGCTTCCGATAATCTTTATATCGCAGTTTCTTGCGCTTGATGTAATCATCTCGCGGGCAAGCATACGGTAAAGCGGGAAAAGCGCCGGATGCCCCGGATAGTTTATGCTTGTTACAAGCGTTACCGTTCCTTTTCCAACTCTATTTTCAATAACGGTATATATATCCGTCGGCTTACTGCCGAAGCTGTCGGCATAAAAGCCCGAAGGCTCCGCCCCGCAAAGCTCACACTTTAAATACTCTGTATATCCTGCGCTGTAAAGCGGATCACAAAGGAAGGTCGTGCTTCCCGGAAGCAGGATTTCCTCATTGAGGGAATTTCTTATAAACTTTGTGCCGCAGTTGGTTCTTACGCTTGCGCCCGTGAAGCGGCAACCAAAAAGCTCTTTTATCTTTTCCTCCGGCGGAAGGATAAGATTTCCTTTTCTCTGCGGATTACAGTTAAGATGCGCCGCAGACATAAGAAGCTTTCCTCCGCGACCTACATATTCCGTAAGCTTATCCATATTCTCATCCGTCATTGTGTTCCAACCAAGGAAGATGAGATACTCATACTGCGAAAGAACATCGACTGAGCTTTCAATGGGAATGATGTCGTAAAGTCCATATGCCGGAGCTGAGGAATAGTCGTGATCGCCGTAGTTTGCGATATCTGACCATTTGCGGCGTGTGCCGAGCTCATCAAGCAGTCGCCATGAATGTTCTGCCTCGTTATGCCCCCATTCTTCACGGAGAAACTGGTTCCAGACGGCACTTGCGCCCCAGCCACCCCATGCATCGTCTTTGCCATGCACAAATGCAAGCTTTATCTTAGGACCTCCGCTCGGGCGTTCGTCTGTTTTTGAAAGCTCTGTGATATAGTCCATAATTCTGCGGTAGTCATTGCATATCTCGGAGTCAGGCGGATGTTCCTCGCCGTAGGCGCATATCTTCTCGTCTCCGCTTTCAAGGCAAAATACGCTTGAGCCGGAAAGGTATGCAAACTTATAGCCAAGCTCAACTCTTTTTCTTTTTAATGGGTCGCTGTGGCGCATACCTGCGTACCATTCGCCTGCAAAGTAGGTTCCCCATATCGGGGCACCACATGCCTTTGCCGCACCTCTGCCCGTCGGAAGATGCTCGTCGGGGTTGCTGTTGAACACCTCGACCATCGGGAGATTTACCCCTGCCTCAGTGTTGTACTTACTTAGCATTGTCGCCTCAACCGAGAGGACATTCGGGAAGCCGAGTTCTCTTGCGGTATCAGCAAAACCGCTTACCTTTGCTACGTAATTTGCGCGCGCCTCGGTCATATCAAATGCCGTAAGCTGTGCATTCGGGTCTGCGCCGCGGTTTGCCGTCGCCTGAAAATAGCCCTGCAGCTTGCATGCATTTGAGCTTCCCGGCTCGCCTATAGCCTCGCCAAGGAAATATTCACCTGCAATTTCCTTCATTTTTGCAATCGTTTCGGCATCTAATGCCGACCTTCTTCCCGGCGGCGGATACTGGACGGTATAAAGGAACGCGAAATAGATTTTGTTTTCGGCAAGGTACCTTGCCCATTTGATGTAATAATCCTGCGGAACATCAATCCGGGCTCCGGTTTTGTCACTGGCATTTTTAGGGCGGAGTGTGACAAAATTATAACCGGGGGCTATAACACGCTCGTTTATCTCTTCAATGATGTTTTCCGGAACAAACGAATGCTCGCCGATATGTACGCCGTTGAGTATTAAGGATCGTTTCATTCCATCACCTTTTCGAATCGTTTAATTATCAACACGTGTGCTGACCGTAATTTCTTTTCTTTCAAGCGAGTCAAGAGTAAGCTTTATCTCTTCAACATCCGTTTTTACAATTACTGTGCTCGGAAGTGAAAAATCGGTGTTCAACAAATATATTTTTCTCTTCCCATCACCTGCATCATAAACTGTGAATTTAATTCTGTCATTTGCAATAACCTTGACATCACAGCCGCGATGGCTTGCACTGAAGATTGCACGCATGATATATGAATAGAACAGTCTGTTTTCAGAATTGCCCGGATATTTAAGCTCGGTAATGAGCGAAACAACGCCCTTGCCGTATTTATTCTCGATAACTGCCGGTGGGTCTGTCTCACGAATGTGTTCTTTTGCAACGTTTGCGTATGCGATGACCTCACAGCTCTTGCAGTTGATATTCACAAAATCAATATTGCCCGAAGGGAACAACGGATCTACCGCAACCCATGCCGCTGTCACAACCGCCTGATCTTCGTTCTGTACAACGGGATATAAGACATTCTTCATCATCGAATCCCGTACAAACTTAACAGAGCCGTCACGTCTTTCGGTTCCGACTATGTCACAGCCGAGGAAATCAGAGAGTTTTCCGTCATATATGGGTAAATACTTTCCGTCACGAACGGTATTGGTATTCAGATGTGCCGCACTCATTATGAGGTTTCCGCCGCGGCGGACATATTCCTTCAGCTTTTCATAATATTCTTCCGTCATCGAGTTCCATCCGAGAAAGATGAGATATTCATATTCGCAAAGTGCCTCGATACTGCTTTCTATCGGAACTATTTCATAGTCGCCGTAGCCCGGAGCATTACAGTACGCGTAATCGCCGTATTCGTGAGGGTTGTGCCAGAGTGTGGAGTTCTTGATGTTTTCAAGCAGATGCCAGCTTCGCTCGGAATCCTGCATCACCCATTCCTCGATGTTTCTGTGGTACATAAGAGAGGAAGAAAAGAATCCGACAAAAGCATCGTAGTTCCCATGAACTATGCCAACCTTGCACATCGGATTTGGCGTTGGTCTTACGTCATCTGCAACGGATTTTGTGAAGTCCTCGCGGATTCTTCTGTATTCCTTGCAATACTTATGGTTTATATCATAGTAATAGCCATAACTTCTGATGCTGAATTCTCCGCTTTCAATAAATGTACAGTTACAACCTGCCATATAAAGATAATCGTAGATAAGCTTCAGCCTCTTAAATTTGAGCGGGTCATCGTTTCTTATTCCGCCGTACCATTCGTGAGCGATAAGGCTTGCCCATTTGTCTCTGCCATACCCTCGGGCAGCCCCTCTTGCATATGCAACCTGATAATCAAGATTTCCCGTCAGGAATTCCGAGATGACAATATCTATATCGGTTTCATAGAGATACTTAAGAAGGGGTGTTGCCTCAATCACCGAAGTCATACCGCCATAGAAAGCTCTTGATTTTACAATTTTCTCTTCGGCTTCCGATATGTAACATTCAAAAACATCGCGCAAATCAGTCATTGCCTGTTCTCGCATCCGTTCTTTTTCGTGGGAACAGTATGCAATAGTTGCCGTTCGAGTTCCGTATTCGTTTAAAGGAGACACAAGCGCACCTAAATAATATTCGCCCGCTATTTCCGCAACTTTCAGGATATCCTCGCGGGTTAAAACATCTGAATAGAACGGATTTAAGAAAAAATATGTTTTTGTTTCACGAAACTCCGCTGCCCATTTGAACATATACTCAGC
>JAFQVE010000165.1 GCA_017408185.1 Oscillospiraceae bacterium
GGATTCGAACCCGCGTGCGATTGCTCGCAAACTGATTTCGAGTCAGCCCCGTTATGACCACTTCGATACCTCTCCGTATATGTTAAGCTTAAAACAGCTTAAACATTTTTATTAAATTGTATGCATTATGCTTCGTTTCGATACCTCTCCGTATATGTTGAGCTAAAGCTTATTATACAACAAGTTGAGAGGGATTTCAACTGTTTTTTATGATTTTTTATTTGTTGGCTTAGTTTTCTTCGCCGTAGAGTTTTTTTATTGCGTGGATTACGTCGAGACCGTATTCGCCGCCAACTGCGGGGATTTTCTTTCCTTCACGGAGTGTGTGAACAACATCTGCAATCTGATAAACCATACCGAAGCTTGCACCTTCGCTTACCGTGTGTTGCTGCATAGGCCCACCTTTTTTACAATATTCGATAACATTACTGTTTTCAAGGCGCATACGAATCTCACCGTTTGTGAGATAAAGTATTGTTTCATAATCGCTGTTTGTGGTGTATCCGATTAAGGTTATAGTTCCCACAACGCCGTTTTTCATTCTCACAACTGCCTGTACGCCGTCTTCACAATCAAGACCTTCGTGCATATGTATGGTGCCTGAAATGTCTTCAACTTCGGAGCCTGTGAAATACTTGAGCTTATCGAGAGAATGAGCACCGAGGTTTATCATAATTCCGCCGCCGGACATAGCCTTTGAGCCGAACCACTTGGGACGTCTTTCTGTGAAATACTCACCGTTTCTCACCTCTGAAAAGCCGACAAGCTCTCCGAGCTCTCCGGAATCAATGAGCTCTTTTGTGAACACATTTGCAGGCATATATCTCTGCAGGTGTCCCACCCAGAGCATAACGCCGCACTTCTCGCAGGTTTCGGTAATCTCCTTGCACTCCTCGGAATTTAATGCCATGGGTTTTTCGAGAAACACATCAACGCCTGCTTCTGCACAGAAGCAGGCACATTCACGGTGGAGACCGTGAGGGAGTGTTATAACAGCGAGATCAAGAGCTTCGCTTTTTACAAGCTCCTTATAATCGGAATAACCTTTTGCACCTGTTTTTTCACAGACTCTTGCAAGGTTTTCTTCATTTATATCGCAGGCGGCGACAATTTGTGCATCGTCAATACGGGCAAAAGCGGAAACGTGACCGTTGCTGATAGCACCGCAACCGATAAGTCCAATTTTAAACATACACATCTCTCCTGAATGCATTATTACTTAACTACTTTATCACAACAGATATTTTTAATCAAGAAGAAAATGGGAATTAACCAAATCTTGCCGTAATTTGTACGATTTTATTGAATGTATTATTTTGTTGTGATATAATCATGGCAAGCAAATCTATATATGAGGTGTTTTTTTATGCGTATAGGATGTTCAAAGGAAATAATAACCCCCATTAAACCCATAAAGCTTGCTTGTGCACAGCAGTTTGATAAAAATTTCAGCTATATTCACGATGATGTTTTTGTGCGTTGTCTTGTTCTTGATGATGGAAAAGAAAAAGCTGTTTTTATGGCGATGGACCTTCTTTTCCACGATGCTCTCTTAAATGATGCCGTTGCGAGATATGCAAAGGAAAAGTATGGCATTGCAGAGAGTGCCGTAACCATCGGATACAGCCATTCTCATATGGCACCTGCCGCAAGGGGATACAATCTCAACCACCATGATGATGAATATGAGGAATTTCTGATATCCCGTTCAAAGTCCTGCCTTGACCGCGCAATGTGCTCTATGTTTGATGGTGAGCTTGAGTATGGCGTTTTTGATGCTGACTTTAACGTAAGCCGCCGCGGAAACGTCAACGGTGTTTTCGGAAACAGACCTGATTTTGACTATCCCCGTGACCGTGAATTTTGGGTATTGTGTGCAAAGGACGATACTGGTAAGATTCGCTCAATCATAACAAACTATGCTTGTCATCCTGTGTTCTACCCGTCAAAAAACTCCGTCAGCGGAGAGTTCCCGGGTCGTCTCTGTCAGCTTCTTGACACAAAGTATTACGGCTGCACGTCGCTTTTCTTCCAGTCTTCGGGTGCGGATGTACGACCGCTTCCAAGCGTGGATATGGAAAAAATCAAGTCGGGCGAGCCGGGCTGGCCATGGAGACAGGACTTTACATTTGATGATGTAAATGCATTTGCCGAGAGTATGTGCAAATCGGTAAGTGAGTTTATTGAAAACGGCGGTTGCAAGAAACTCGACCTTTCAATAGCATCAAGTGCTTTTGAAATTGAGCTTCCTATGGACGGTAGACCTATTGAATATTTCAAAGAGCAGAAAGAGCTTATGAAAAATGATCCGGACACCCCCAACCGTAACCACGCATTTTATATTTCCAACGGCGGATATGAGTCTCTTGCAGATACGCTTTCTCTCCGTGCTTCGGTAGTAAAGCTTTCCGATGAGTTTTATATTGCGACAATGGGCGGTGAGCCTTGCTTCGGAGTAAAGAATGCTGTCAAAAAGGCATTTGGTGATAAAAAAGTGTGCTTTATAGGATATACCGATGCCTGTGCATATGTGGTGGATGACAGAGTTCTCTCCGAGGGAGGATATGAGCCTACCTGCCACCTTGAATACTGTCTCAAGGGTCCCTTCAAGCCGGGCCTTGATGCGAGATATACAGAGGCTTTCAAAAATGCATTAAAGAACATTTAAAACAACCGATAAGTAACATAACAGGTATGTATGCAAAACGCATATGTGCCTGTTTTGTGTTGTGGGATCAATAATTTCAAAGGGGAATATCCGGTAAAAAATGTACGATTTTTATAAAATTGGCATTCGCCGGTGTTACAATGAAAATGAATAAATTCTTATTCGGAAGGAGTATAAAAATGAAAAGATTTTTATCAATAGTTCTTGCTCTTACAATGCTTATATCATTCATACCTTCGGCATTTGCAGAGAAGACTGAAACTGCGGCTGATATCCGTGTGTTCTATGACATTTCGGGAGATATGACAGAGCTTGGTCTTGTGACCGGAAGCGGAAAGTCACTTGCGGAGATTGATTATGAGCATACAAGCGGTTTCTATTCATTCTTCGCAAATACAGACTCGGTCAACAAGCAACTTTACGGCTATGAATCGAACGGTTATTACTGTTCGTTCCGAAGCGGAGTCGGAGGTGGCTCAATTCTTCTCGACCGTTCATATGTTGCTTTTGAGATATATGTGCCCAAAGCAGGTACATACGATATGCAGATGTACTGCCCAACGAACAGATGGGGAGCACCTGTTGATGTGTATTTGAAAAAGGGCGAGGCTACAACAGAGGCCGAATACAAGGTGGGTCAGTACAGCAGTGATGACAATTCCATCCAGGACACACAACAGTTCAATATAATAACCACACCTGTGGTTGTTGAAGATATACAGATTCCTGAAGCGGGAAATTATGTGATTACATTCCATGAGACCAGCGGGGATTATGGCTATGTGGGAAGCTTTGCTCTCACAAGCGGAAACGGTTCAACCGTTCCCATGGATGCAAGTGTCGGATTGGTAAGTCAGCAAAAGGCAGCAGCAGAGCTTCTTATGTCAGACAGAAGTATTGTTCCTGCAACTTCTGTTGAAGGTGTAGAGGTTTCGTATACAAGCTCAAATACTGATGTTGCGACAGTTGATGCCGCAACCGGAGCCATAACACCGGTTGTAAAGGGTGAAACCGAGATTCTTGCAACAGTTACGGCAAGTGATTTCACAAAGACCGTAAAAACAGTATACAATGCTCCGGATATGACACCTTCCGTGTCGCGTGTTACATTTATGTTTAACTACTATGCACCGAGAACACCGGGATACTCATTTACTTCGGATACAACAGATCCTGCAACAGTTACTTATGCAGATACAAACGGCTATTGGAGATGGATTGAAGGTCCTTCGGGAATGAAGTTCCATGACAACCTTGGTCTGTGGAAAGGTATGACTGCAGGCCAGTATGTTGCGGTGGGAATATATATTCCTGCAGCAGGCAGATACAACATTAACTACCAGTATGGTACAAGAAGTGTGGCAAACTCTCCTTCGACAGATTCCTCACTCTGGATACTTCCTGCAAGTGCCGAAAGGAATATAGCAGAGGCTATGAGTGAAACACTTCCCGTAATTGCGGGCATAGATCATACGGGCACAGGCTCTACCGGAAATTCCCTTGTGGGTGGATTCGGTTACACGTTCCCCGAAGCGGGTGAGTATATAGCGGTTGTAAAAGCAAATGTCGGCGGTGCGGTGGGTATCAGATATCTTTCATTTGAAGGTGTCGGTGGTAGTGACTCTGTTTACGGAAGTGTAAAGCTTGATAAGGCAGAGCTTGAAATCGGAGAAACGGCAGCAGCCACAAGCTCATTGTACAGAAGTCTCATGGCAAGCGGAACGAAGTTTACGAAGTTTGAGTCGGGAATTGTTTTCACAAGCTCAAATGAGAAGGTTGCAACAGTTGCGGAAGACGGTACAGTTACTGCAGTAGGTGCAGGTAAGGCAACGATTTCTGCTGAAGTGCCGGGATATCTGACAGGTCACGTTATTGGAACGGATATTACAGTAAATGCGGCGGAAGCACCCGAAACAGTTTCCTTTGCAGCTCTTGCAAACATCGCAGGCGTAACCATTGAAGGCACAGGCAGTGTGATTGACGGAACGGTAGCACGTGGGACGGAGATTACCCTTACGGCTCCCGAGGTTGAAGGCTATAAGTTTATCGGTTGGAAGCGCGGAAGTGCTGCAACTGGCAAGTTTATAGCAGATGCTCCGCAGAAAGACTTTGAATACACGGCTCTTTCAAACGGATGTCTCACAGCTATGTATGATGAAGTGAACCCTGCCGAGACTGCAGTTGAGTTCTGGAACGGAAACGGTGAGCATCTTGAAACCGTTGCGGTAGTTGACGGAGCTCTTGAAAAAGAAGTTGATGAGCCGTCTCTTATCGGTTTTGAGTTTGATGATTGGTATGTAAATGATTCTGAAATATTTGATGTGACGAATGTTCTTTCGGGAATTGTACGTGCAGTTGCAAGGTATAATGATAAGGCACAGACATTTACCGTAAACGGAGAGGGAAGCTACTCATATGATAGTGCTGTAGACTTCACATCCGAGACCGAAGGCGCTTGGAAGCGCAACGGAAATGTTGTTGCTTATGGCGATTCTTACACCTACTATGTGTGGGATTCGGCAAATGTTGAGTTTGTTTCCGGAGTTTCGGAGAAAGCCCCCGTTGTTATTCTTGAATATAGTGCAAAGCACGGTGCTTATATGATAGAGTACGACAAGGGCTCGGCTCTTGAGATTGCGGAAGCCGGAATCCTCTTCGGAAACGGCACTCCCACGGTGTCAGGCGGTGCAATGGAGAAGTTCACTTCCCAGAGAAGTGTTTCTCACGGTCAGTTTACCGCAAAGCCTGAAAATTTAAGCTACAATGCAGTGGGATATATTGTCTATAAAGATGTTGACAATACTTACAAAGTGATATACAATACAATAGACTAAAACGAAAGGGAGAGAATAAAATGTTCTCTCCCTTTTTAAGGAAAAAGGAGAATTCATATGAAACTCGGCAATATGTTTTTTGATTACAGGTATGTACGCTCTGAAGACGAAAGATTCATTCCGTCCCGGAATGTGAAAATAACTTCTGAAACAGAAGGATATGCATATAAATATGCAAAAAAAGTAACCTCCTCGTTTTCAGAGGCAGGTCAGGATATAAGTCTCAATCTGTTTCTCTCGATTCCCGAAAGCATAAAGAAAAGCGTCGGGGAGTTGTATTGTGAAAATGATGAAGCCTATGCAGTAGAGATAGTTGGCGAAAGCATAAATCTTTATGCCCGTTCAGAGCGTGGACTTATCTACGCCGTGGCAACTCTTAAGCATCTGTATGAGCAGAAAGAAATTGCGGAAATGCTTATTTTTGACTATCCCGACAAGGAAATCAGAGGATATCGTGTGTATACTCCCGGAAGAAAGAGCTTTGATGCTTTTAAAGAAGTTGTGGATATGCTTGTTGAGTATAAATACAACGCAATGATTATCGAAGTGGGCGGAGCAATGGAATATAAACGCCGTCCGGAAATCAATGAAAAATGGGTGGAATTCTGCAATGAGGTAAACAAAAGCCCCTATGAGGCAGACAGAATTCAGCATCGTACATATCCC
>JAFQVE010000166.1 GCA_017408185.1 Oscillospiraceae bacterium
GGCTATTATCTCATATTTATTTCGCACCAAACTCGCTGGGCTTCCGATGAGGAAACCGATATTATGGCAGAGTTTGTTCTTCACTGCGCAAAAGAACTGGGCACAGATAAGCGTTGCATTATCGAAGGAATGAGCTGCGGCGGACTTCAGGGTGCGCGTCTTGCGGAAGAGTATCCGGAGCTTTGCGCTGTCCTTTATCTTGACAACCCCGTACTCAATATTCTCAGTATGTACGGCCTTGGTGACTGTAAGGACGAAGCACTTCCGTCTTTCCGCAGAGAAATCATCAACACATTCGGAGTGAACGATTCATCAATCATCAATTTCCGTAAGAGTCCGATAGATAAAATGGAGCCGCTTATTGAAAACAACATCCCGGTTCTTATGCTTTACGGAAACTGTGATCCGGTTGTTATTTATGGCGAAAACGGAAAGGTGCTTGAGGATTATTACAAAGCAAACGGCGGAAACATCAAGGTAATTTCGCGCAGTATGCAAAAGCATCATCCCCACGGCCTTGACGACCCGACACCTATTATAGAGTTTGTGGAAAACAATTTTTAATTAAAAAGTGAGCACTGCAGGTTTTATCGTGACCTGCAGTGCTCTTTTGGTGCGCTCGGCATGCATAATAATCTTGGCGGTGAAAGTCCGCTACAGGCTTGGCTGTAGGAACTTAAAAAACATTTATAGTTTATGCGGTATAAGAAAAGTCAAACATTTTCATTTTCAGCAAAAAAATCGTATAATAAATTAAGTGAAGATATGCGTTCTCGTGTTTCCAGATCGAGAAGCTGTTGTTGCACCTGATGTTGCTTTTGATACTCTGAGGGGGTCATACCGAAATGACTTTTGAATAACCGACAAAGATGTGCCTTATCGGAAGCTCCGACAATCTTTGTGATCTCTTCAAGGCTTTTTCCTCGAATCAGAAAGAAAGATCTTGCTTTATCCATTCTTGCATAGCGAAGGTAATTCATAGGGGAAAGACCTGTGATTTCGGAAAAGTATTCACAAAAGCGGCTTCGGGACATGCCTGAAAATTCGCATAGCTTTTTGATTGTGATTTTTTCACTCAAATTCTCTATAATATAATCTGATGCCTTAAGAACTGAATCAGTTCTTTTCAAAACAGCTTTGGGAATCTTAAAAGAATAGCTTTCGCCGCCTAAAAGCTTGAGAAAATCGGTATATAACGAAAGCATAACAGCGAAGCTTGCATCAGGCAGAGCTGAAAACTCTGAACTCAATTTATGTATAATCTCATCAGCACGAGCGTGTGCTTCCTCTGAAAATTTATGAAACCTCGGAAGAATTTTTCCGTCAAACAATATTTTTTTATCAAAATAAGAGAAGTGTTCATAGCCACATTCACGGAGCGCATCATCGGAAATATTTATGGATGCAAATATTGGCGTTTCATCGGTTTTCAGAATTTTGTTGTCATGAGGAACGAATGCAGGAACAACAACACAGGTTCCGGCAGTCTGAATGAAGGTCTCATCACCGACTTTATGTATTGACTTACCTCTTAATGCATACCAGATTTCAGCGCAATCGTGAATATGTGGTAAGCCGGTGAAGGTATAAAAAGTGGAGCATTTGAAACCAAGCACTATAGGCACTCTTTTTAAATAATCATGTTTTGCGCCAATATAGGATAACGGAAGATTGTTCAAGAAAGTTTGCCTCCTTATACTTCGCTCTGTCAAATAGTATAACATTTTAACAATAAAAAATCAAGATTTTGGGACGAATATTCAATGAAATCGTGTATATTTATTTCGGGATAAATGCTATAATCTATAATAGAATAGACAAAATCACAAGTGGGATATCCCACTTGTAGTGTGGTACCACACTACAAACAATGCTAAAAGCGTGAAAAACGTTGCGTAAGCAACGAAATTTTTTAAAACTAAAAGGAGAGAAAACAAAATGAAAAAAGCGATGAAAAAAGTAGTGGCAGTTCTTGCAGCGGCAACGCTTCTGCTCTCCCTTTCTGCCTGTGGGGGAGAAACTCCGGAAACTAAGGTTAGCGATGGTGTTGAAACACTTTTTAACGGAGGTGTTGTTGTGGAAGATACTTCAACAGGCGCAAAGGTGCGCGAAGGAAAGGTTCTCGAGGTTCCGACGATGTATTATCAGCAGTACGGTGCAGACCCGTCGCTTGGCGATGATGCTGCGCTTACATACGGCGGCTGGAAGAAGTCAGACCTTCCGCTCAATGCAGAAAAGACGGCAATCGTCGTTATGCACGCGGCATATGTCGGCGAGGCAGAAACTGCTCCCGAGCAGTTCCAGTATTGCGAATATGTTCCGAGAAGCTACCGCATTGCGGAAGAAAATTTCGGAACAGTTCTCGATGCAGCAAGAGCCGCAGGCATAAAGATTTACCACGTACCCTTCGGAGTGGGATATTACGAGGAGATGCCGGGATATACGGAAACCCAGGCAATCGGTGCAGAGTCGAAATATACTCCGCGTGACAGAGCTGAGAAGGATGATGTCCTCTCCGAGCTTCGTGCCTTTAAGGACAACAACGTAACTCCGGGCCCGAATGCATGGGACGGAATTATAGCGGCGAGAGAAAAGTATCTCAACTTCCTGCCCGAAGCAATGCCCGAGGGCAATGAGCCGATATGCACAACCTCCAACGAGCTTGCGGCAGTTGCAATACGCGACGGCGTAAACCATCTTGTTTATATGGGTTTTGCTGTTGATTCGTGTCTCCTCTCCGATGAGGGCGGCATGCTCGGAATGACGCGGCACGGCTTTATGTGCTCGGCAATCAAGGATTGCGTAACGGCGGTTGAAAACCGCGAATCAACACCCAGCAAGCACCACACGGACACGGCTCTCTGGCGTGTCGTCTACAACTACGGATTTGTGTATGAGGGCAAGGATTTAGCCGATGCCTTCGCGCTTTTAAAAAAATAAAAAATCCAAGGAGAGAAGAATAGAATGAAGAACTTATTATCAATTATCCTGGCAATCGTAATGATTGCGGCAATGCTTCCATCGGCATTTGCAGCAACCGCCTTTGAAGGGTACGAGTATGTGTTCACAAACAAAGCGTTTGGAGTAACAGATGGCAGCAATTATGTGAGATCGAAACTTGCAACAATGACGCTTGAAACACCGGATTCATCGCTTTCCCATCCATGGAAGGTGGCGGGATCGAATCTTTTATACAATGTATACGCACAAACAGAAGGAATAGTATGGAACGGATATACGGATAACGCAAAAAATAGCGAAAGCGCTTTCGCTATTGAAATTTCCGTTTCTAACGGCGGAACATATAAACCGAGCCTGCGGTATTCTACAATTAAATCTGCACCGAAAGTGGACATTTATCTTGTGAAGGAAAAGACAGAGGCAGGAGATTATTCCACCGATGATATTAAGTTCATAGATTCGGATAATGCCAAGAGTGATACATCTTCTTTCATCGAAGCACTTGGTGATACCGGCAAGCTGGGACAAGTTGACATGTGGGGGACCGGCTCTTACACAAGCATAGGGACAGAAAGCTTCAACGACCTTGAGCTTCAACTTGACGGAAACAGTAAGTATTATCTCTGCTTCCGTACTGCAGGCGTGAATGATAGCCATGTAGCTTCAAGCGGTACATATTTCTATGCTAACATTAAATCCTTCAAGCTGACCTATGTTCCGTCAGAAGCAGATGAAGCATTTGACTACACAGCAGAAGAATATGAAACAACTCCCAATGCAACCGTCACTGCACTCGCGGCATACGGAAACGAAAATACGATAGAAGATACTGACGTAATCTCTGTTGACACAGCTACATACGGTCAGAAATGCAACGTGTCTGTAAAAAATAAAACGGTTGTAAAAGAAGGTAAAACCTATAACTTCCTTTACTGGGCAAAGGGAATGAGCTCGAGAGAAAACGAATTGGCACTTTCAACTTCTGAAAGCTTTGATTATATGCCGCAGGACGGAAATAATGTTCTCATCGCAGTTTATGAAGCAGCAAATGATGTAGAAGAAACAGCAACCTTCTACAACGCAAACGGTCAGCTTCTTACGGATACAAAGCTTGATGATGACAATACGCTTCCCGCCCCTCCGTCTATGGCAGGATATACCAAGGCTGCGACAAAGTGGGTACAGCTCGGAACGAATGAGGAATTTGATGCCGGAGCCACTGTTCCGGAAACCGGCGACAAAATCTTCATAGCAAAGTATGACGCTGCTGATAAGAAGTCTGACATCTCGGTGACGGTAAACGGTGCAAGCGCTGATAGCACACCTACAGGAACTTACGCTTACGGCAAAGAGATAATTTGCAAAGCAGATACATCTGATGATAAAGTGTTCATGTACTGGAGAAAGACCGTTGGCGGAACTGAAAACGATCCGGAAATCGTAAGTACAGACGAAGAATATAGCTTCTATGCATGGGAAAATTGCACTGTCACGGCAGTGTACGGCGATGCAAAGCCGTCTCTTGCAAAGGATATGCGCAAGATAATCATAAGCAGCGTTGCAGCTGGTAATGAAAGCGCAATCATGGCAGAGTTCATCGGCTTTGGTGATGCACTTGAAAAAGGCGTTATGATTGGGAACAGAAAAATCGCTATGACAACAACCGATAATCAGTTCACAGTTGTAACTGATGATGAAGTTACCGGCTATGCAATAGTAGGTAATGCAACAGACGGATATGAGCAGATAACAGATAAGTAAATAACATGCAACGGGGGATGGTGGCACTTTTTAACCACCCCCGTTTTTTAAACCCGAAAAGGAGGGCGAACATGAGAAATAAACGCTTAGTATCAATGCTTTTAGCACTTTCAATGCTATTGTCGCTTTTGCCGACGGGATTTGTATCGGCAAACACAAACGCATCTGAAGGGTACGAGTATGTGTTCAAATTAGAAGCGCTTGGCTCACAAGCGAGCGATGGTTATCGTTCGAAACTTGCAACAATGACGCTTGAAACACCGCTTTCGTCGGTTTCGGATCCATGGAAGGTGGCGGCGTCGAGGTTTTTGTACAATGTATACTCACAACCGGAAGGAATATTGTGGAATGGAGATAAGAGTTACGCAACAGGTGGCAACAGTATGTTCGCTGTTGAAATTTCGGTTCCCACCGGCGGCACATATAAACCGAGCCTGCGCTATTCTGCAATTAAATCTGCACCGATAGTGGATGTTTATCTTGTGAAGGAAGGGACAAAGGCGGGAGGTTATTACCCCTCGGATTTTCAGTTCGTAACTTCGGGAAATGGCGATGCTAAAACATCTGCTTTTATCAGAGGACTTGGTGATGATTACAAGCTTGGACAAGTTGATATGTGGGGCGGTTCTACTACTACCGATTACAAAAACATAGTGACAGAAAGCTTCGGAGACCTTGAGCTTCAACTTGACGAAAACAGTAAGTATTATCTCTGCTTCCATACTGTTGGCTTGAATGAAAACCATGTAGGTACAAGCAGCAATACATATTACAATGTTAACCTTGAATCCTTCAGGCTTGCGCCGCCTGTGGAAAAACCTGTGGATGAGCTGAGCTCATTTTCGCTTTCCTCAAGCTCCGATAGTGTATCGGAGGGTGGAACGGCAACCCTCACAGCAACTGCAGTGTATTCTCTCAGTGGCACGAAGATTCTTACCGAGGGTGTTACCTATAAAAGCTCTGATGAAAACATTCTGAAAGTGTCCCCGGAGGGTGTCATAACCGGTGTTTCAAAAGGAACAGCGAAAATAACGGCAACTGCTAACGGAACAAGCTTTTCGGATGAAATTGAAATTACAGTCAAAGCTACAGAAGAAGCAACAGAAGAGCATAAGTATGTGTTCACAAAGGCGGCGTTCGGATCACCTGAAGGCAATTATGTGAGATCGAAGCTTGCAGAAATGACACTTGAAACACCACTTTCGTCGGTTTCAGATCAATGGCGAGTGGCAGGGTCGAATTGTTTATACAATGTATACGCACAAACAGAAGGAATAGTATGGAACGGATATACGGATGACGCAAAAAATGGCGTTAGCACTTTCGTTGTTGAAATTTCGGTTCCCACCGGAGGTACATATAAACCGAGCCTGAGTTATTCTGCAATTAAATCTGCACCGATAGTGGACATTTTTCTTGTGAAGAAAGGGTCAAAGGTAGGAGATTATTCCACCGATGATATTAAGTTCGCATCAAGCGGAAATAACTATGATAGTACATCTTCTTTTATCAACGCACTTGGTGATGATTTCAAGTTGGGGCAAGTTGATTTGTGGGGTACCGGCTCTTACACAAACATAAAGACAGAAAGCTTCGGCGACCTTGAGCTTCAACTGGATGGAAACAGTAAGTATTATCTCTGCTTCCGTACTGTAGGCGTGAATACGAACTATGTAGGTAGCAGCAACGGTACATATTTCTATGTTTGCCTTGAATCCTTCAAGCTCAAACCTCTGGCAGGAGACTATGATAAAGCATGTATTTCTGTTCACGGGCTTCTCAATGAAAACGATCCGATGCCCAATATGACGGAAAAGCAGATCGAATATAAGTTATATGATGATATCGGCATTGAGATTGAGAATATTGATGAAGCAGAGCTTTCAGCAACATATTCATCCTCGGATGAAAATATTGCAACGGTCTCGGAAAGCGGACTGATAACGGCTCACAGCAACGGCGAGACAAAGATTACTGCAGATATAACATATAAAGGTGTTTCTAGAACTGCGGAGTATAACCTGAGCGTTGCATCGGCAGGAAGAAATATGATGGCGAACCTGAATCCTGATTTTGAGGAAGATAAATGGGTGTGGGACAGCACTCGCAATGATGAAGCTCCGGCAGATCCGGTGTTCTTCCGCTCGGGAATTGAGGTGGCACCGAAAGACGGCGATGAAGATAACCGCGCCCTTGCATTTACCTTCAACCCCGATGTTCCGATGCCCACACACATTAAAACAATATTTTTAAAGAGAAACGGCGAAAGAGTTGTCGTTGAACCCGATAAGCTCTATCAGCTTACGTTCAAGGTTAAAACAGATATAAAGAAGCCTCAGGACGGAGACTATCCCACAATAAATTACAGTATGTATGCATATAACAATCCTTCCGGCAACACCGGTACAGACCTTTCTTATGTTTCAGGCAGGGCTACCGATATAAACAGTTTCGAAAACTGGGAAGAAAAATTCTCAGAATGGCAGGAGGTTGTTCTTCCGATATCCATCAATTCAAATTGCACTGCGGATATGTTGTATCTATCTCCAAGGTTAGTTTTGTTTTCTCCGGAGTTGAGCATTGGCAAAACAGGCTATAGCGGAACGATCTGGATGGATGATTTTGAACTCCGTGAAGTCGGATATGCAGGCCTTGAGATGGAAATCACAGGAGATACCACCGCAGCCGGAGAAGGAAACTTCACAGTCCTTTCAAAGCCTTATACTACACTTGGGCATTACATCTCAGTTGATAGTGGTTGTCTGAGTGAAGGACTTGAAATGACGTCTTCAGATGAATACGTTGTATCGGACTTCGGCGACAGCACAACTTTTTCGTTGGGAATCCAAGGAAATATTGCATCAACAGTTGCAGAATGTGGCGGAAAGAACGGAGCTGCAACGATTTTCGGGGAATTGACTATCAACGGAATCACAAGACGTGGTGAAGTGCCGGTGAAAACCTCGGGATATGAGATGAAGCTTCTGTATGCAGAGCTGGTTTCTGAAAAAACAGCTATTGATGTCGGCAAAACAACAGCTGCCATTCCGACAGGCTTTATGTCCGACGGCTCCGTTGCCGATATGACGGGCGGAAGCATTTTATACCAATCTCTTACTCCTGAAATTGTTTCAATAGATGAAAGTGGAAATGTTACAGCGCTTCGTGCAGGAAAAGGAAAAATTTCGGCAACCTTCATTCTTGGAGAAAACAGTGCATATGCCGAATGCGAAATTAAGGTCACAGACGATTCACCAATATACGAGGCATACCTTTCCGGCCCCGGAACGGTAGGATATCTCCGCGATGAGCCGCTTGTCCTCACAGGTAAAATGGAGAGCGGATATGACGCGGACTTTACGAATGCCGATATAAAATGGATAATCGGAAGTGATATTGAAAACAGCGTCGAGATTATTGACGGAAATCTTGTTTTCGGTAATGTCAAAGGGGCAACGGCAAAAATAAAGGCTGAAATAACCCTTGGCGGCGCAACAGTAACAACCAATGAGGTTGAAGTTACGGTTGTGGAGACTGACATGCGTGACTTTATCCTCAATTTCGGCGGTGTTGCCGAAAAGAAAATCAAAGATGTCACAATTGATGAATATGGTTGGCAGGTAGATTGGAATCTTTCGCATTCAACCGTTAAGAACACTATTCTCAAAAACACCTATGCCTATGTCATAACAGATAGTGTTGACCGTAACTTTACTGTAGATTTCTCTGTTCCATATACAGGAAATTACACCCCGGTTTTTGTCAGCGGTCTGACAAACGGCTATGGTGCTGAATATGTATACATATACATTGACGGAAAATACGTTGGAGAAACTTCTTTCTGCGTTGACAATCTAAGGGATACAACAAACGTATTGAACCTTCGCTCGTTATCTCTTGAAAAGGGAAATCATAAGCTTACGCTTCGTCCATATTCAAAAACAGAAGTATCAAGAAACTATTACATGTATCCGGGAAATATCCGTTTTGCTGCAATCACAGAGCTTCCGGATGTTCAGAAGATAATTACTTCTAAGGATAGTTTAACTCTTGAAGTTGAACAGAACGAAGACATATCAGCAAAACTCAAGTTGACAGACGGATTTGTATATGCCGGCGAGACAAGCTATGAAGGAAAAGAGAATGCAGATGTCAAAATTTCTTATGCTTCTGCGGATTCAGATGTTGCAGAAGTTTCCGCTGACGGCACAGTAACTGCAAAAGCTGTTGGTGAGACTGTTATCACAGTTACCGGATATGCAAACGGAAAGTCTGAGCCAAAAGAAATTCAGGTAAAGGTTGTTGAAAAGGGGATGGCAAGCGAGAAAAAGACACTTGATAAAGTGGAAATAGAAGCGCCGTTCTTTGTTATGAATCCGGAAACGGAAGGTGTGCAGCTTGAAGCCATCGGCAAAGACGAAAATGGCGAAGCAGTTGACATAAACGGAGCGGAAATTACGTGGAATTCAGAAAATGAGTCCGTTGCAGAAGTCTCCGATAAAGGCTATGTAACTCCAAAGAGTCTTGGAAGTGCAAAAATATCAGTGACTGTAATTGCAAACGGCATTGAAAAAACGGGAGAGACATATATTTCCGTCCGCGAAGGAAAAGTGGGAAGAACATATTTCACAGATGAGATGGTAGCCGCAGCTCAGGAGAACATCACGAAATACAACTGGGCAAAATCAGAGGCGAAGTCTGTAATTGAAAGTTCGGAAAGATATCTCGGTCTTGAAGATGAGTTATGGGAAATGGTACCCGGCGAAGGTATTCCGCGCGCAATGTGTGTTGGATTCAGAAATGATCCCGACCGCTATACTTGCCGTTATTGCGGTGTAAACCTTACTCAAAATTACGGATCTTATGGGTGGATTTCAAATCCGCTGCAGCGCCCGTGGAAGATTCAGTGTCCGGAATGTAAACGCGTTTTCCCGAGTAATGATTTTGAAAGCTTCTATGAGCTTGGACGTGACGAACACGGTATATTCAATCGTGAGCTTGCACTGCAGCGTCATCAGGAAATGTTCGGCGGAACCTACGGTACGGGCTATCTTAAAAATACCCTGTATCCAGAGGTTGGCACTGAGGAAAGCGGAGTTAAGCTTACAGGAAATGAAACTCCCGAAAAATGGGGAGTTGATGACGGCTTCGGTTATGACACCGGAAGAGTTTATTCAAACGGCTGCAAAGAAATTCACACATATATTGCGTACTATAATCACTACGGTCTGTGGTATGAAAGCGGCTCCAATAACCCCGGAATGATTTCTGCAACACTTTCAACTCTTTCAAAAGCATATATGTATACCGGAGATGAAAAGTACGGAAGAGTCGGTGCAATTCTCCTTGACCGTGTGGCAGATGTATATCCGGGATATGACCTTCGTCCGTATCTTATGGATTACTCAAACTCTGACGGGGGCTCAAAACGCGGTAAGATCGTTGGTGCAATCTGGGAAATAGATCCGGCAAATGCTTTTGCGGAGAGCTATGATGCACTCTTCCCGATGTATGATGATCCTTATGTGGTATCTTTCCTTGCAGAGAAGGCAACAAAGTATAATAACACAGAGAAAAACGATAAATCAGCACCTGAAAAAATCAGAAAAAACATCGAGGATGGAGTTCTCAGAGAGATATACCGCGAGGTACAGAGATCTTCTATTCAAGGTAACTTCGGCTTCCATCAGGCAACACTTGCCAGGGCTGCCATTGTGCTTGATAACTATCCGGAAACAGATGAAATGTTTGACTGGTTGTTCCGCTATAGTGAAACAGACTATACCTCTCGCAACACCGGCGGCGAGATAAATAAACGTCTTATAGGCGGTGTTTCGCGTGACGGGCAGGGTGATGAATCCGGTCCCGGATATAACAGAATCTGGGTCACTCAGATTACTGAGGTTGCCTCCGTTCTTGCAAAATATGATGAGGGAGAAGGCGTAAACCTCTATGAAAATCCGAAGTTTGTGGAAATGGTAAAATCGTATGCTCCTCTTACCCTTGTTCGTCGCGGACTTGCAGCGATTGGTGACAGCGGTGTGGCGGGAATGCATTCTCTTCTTCCCGATGATGACAGTGTTATGATAAACGCATTCAAGGAAACAGGCGATATTGAGATTGCTCAGCACCTGTATTTCCTCAAGGATGGAAAGCTTGATGAGCTGCATTATGATATCTTCACAAGAAACCCCGAAAGTCTTGAGAATGAGATTGAGGAAATCATAGAGAAGCACGGCGAGTATAACTATGACAAGAGCTCTCTTCTCTCGGGGTATGGATTCGGTGTATTGCGTGACGGAACACTTCATAAGTCAGATACTTCTGTCGGAATAAGAGACACTCAGCGTGATTTCTGGATGTATTTCGGCGGAGCCAGATCTCACACGCACGCAGATAGGCTGGGGCTCGGCATTGAGGCATATGGTCTTCCGCTTACAACAGATCTCGGGTATCCGGAAACTGCAGGCACAGACCCGAACCGCAACCAGTGGCAGAGTGCAACTATTTCTCACAACACCGTTGTTGTAAATGAGAAATCCCAGGATACCACTAAATACAGCGGCGTTCCGCTTCACTTTGATACAAAGGATACCCGTGTCAAGGTTATGGATGTTGATGCATCTGTGGTATATGCAACAGCAGACGAATACCGCCGTACAATAGTTATGGTTGACTATGATGACGAGATATCCTATGGAATTGACTTCTTCAAAATCCTGGGTGGAAACGACCATCTCTATTCATTCCATGCATTCAGCGATGAAGATCCCGAAGTTTCTGACAATATCAACTTAAAAACACAGGTAACCGGTTCATATGCAGGCGTTTCTGTGATGTACGGCGAAGATCCGTGGTCATCTGTGGGAAATGCTGACGTTGTTCTCAAGTACCCGGTTGGATATACGTGGCTTGACGATGTAAAGCGTGCAAACAATCCGGGAACAGGCGAGTTCTTTGTGGACTTTAAGATTAAAGATTTCTGGAAACAGTCACGTAACGCAAAGCAGGATATTCATCTCCGAATGACAATGGTGAATGATTGGGCGGCAGATGAAGTATCTCTTGTAAACGGCAGAGTTCCGAGAAAAGTCATAACCCTTTCTGCAGGCATAGATTCCCTTGAATATATGCTTGTACGCCGCAAGGGACGTGATCTCAACACACTCTTTACAACAGTTATGGAGCCGTATGACGGAAGCCGCTACATCAAGTCAATCGAAAATGTTCCGGTATCAGTTGTTTCCGGCACTCCGGGTAAAACCGATGCAGCAAAGGCAGTCAAGGTAGAGCTTATCGACGGAAGAATCGACTATATCGTCTATGCTCAGAATAACTCTGTAACGTATAATGTCGGTGACATATTCACCTTCCGCGGCTTTGTAGGCGTATGGACAACCGATGCAAACGGAGTCAATATCTACAGCTATGTAAACGACGGCGAAATGATAGGCGACAATGAATTTAAGCATGAAGACCTTGACGCTGCGATAAAGGGAACCATTACAGACTTCCAGGATGAGCTTTCGTTTGACAACTGGATAGAGGCAGAGCTTGACTGCGAGCTTACTCAGGAAGAAGCAGATGACCTTTCCGGACGTATCATAAACGTTGAACGTGAAGCTCTCGGAAATTCGACATACGTAATTGAGAGCGTAGAGATGCTTGATTCTACTCATGCAAGAATAAATCTCGGAAACATAACGCTTATCAATAGCTTTGTTGACTACAAAAACGAAGACCTCGGCTATAAGTATGACGTAGCAGTCGGAAAGACGTTTGATATCCCGATGTCGTATGAGGATAACCCCGCACCTGTGTTTGATGAGGTGCCGGATAGTATCACAACCTCTGCCGGAAGCTCGGTAGCAGTCACGGTAAAAGCAACGGGAGATGAAGGAGCAACGGTAACGTATCAGGCACGCACGCTCCCACGCGGCGCGAGCTTCAACGGAGAAACGGGAACGTTTAACTGGAAGCCTGACAACTCGCAGATTGGTGATAACCTTGTCGCGATTGACGCGGTTGATGAATACGGCAGAATATCAACGCAGTATTTCACTGTTACTGTTTACGGTTCAACAACAGGCAAGCCGTCAAATAAGACGGAAGAAAATACAGGAACCTCAAGTGAGGGAACAGCCGGAGGCGGTGGCGGTGGTGGCGGCGGTGCCGCACCGGAAACACCGTCAACAGGTGATGAC